>NZ_JBEYVJ010000099.1:0-24264 GCF_040643935.1 Kitasatospora sp. NPDC047058
CTGCGCACCGCCGTCGCCGAGTTCGCCGAGCGCTACCCCGCGCGCGGCCGCTGCCCGGCCGACGACCAGCTGGACGCCCTGCGCTCCGGCACCCGACGCACTCCCCCGGAGGAGGCCGCACCATGATCGACGACGCCCGCCCGGCCGGCGCCCCCGCCGCGACCCCTGCGACCCCCGGCCGGCCGCACCCGGACGGCACCCCGCCGCGCGACTCGCTCCCCCCGGAGCTCGGCTCGCTCCCCCTGGAGACGCTGCGCGAGACGATCGCCGCCGAGCTGCTGGCCGCCCGCGCCCGGACCGCCGCGCTCACCGACTGCGTCGAGGACCACGACCTCACCGCCCAGCACTCCCCGCTGATGTCCCCGCTGGTCTGGGACCTCGCGCACATCGGCAACCAGGAGGAGCTCTGGCTGCTGCGCAACGTCGGCGGCCGGGACCCGATGCACCCGGAGATCGACCCGCTGTACGACGCGTTCGAGCACCCGCGCGCCGAACGGCCCAGCCTGCCGCTGCTGCCCCCGCCCGAGGCCCGCGCGTACGCCCACGAGGTGCGCGGCCGGGTGCTCGACCTGCTCGGGGCCAGCCCGCTGGAGGGCGCCCCGCTGCTGGACGCCGGGTTCGCCTTCGGCATGATCGCGCAGCACGAACAGCAGCACGACGAGACGATGCTGATCACCCATCAGCTGCGCAAGGGCGCGCCGGCCCTGGCCGCTCCCCCGCCGCCGCCCGCCCCGGCGGACGCGGCCACGCTCCCCGCCGACGTCCTGATCCCCGCGGGCCCGTTCACCATGGGCACCGACACCGAGCCCTGGGCGCTGGACAACGAGCGCCCCGCGCACCAGGTCGGGCTGCCGGCCTTCCGGCTGGACACCACGCCCGTCACCAACGGCGCCTACCGGCGCTTCATCGCCGACGGCGGCTACGACGAACCGCGCTGGTGGACGGCCGAGGGCTGGGCGCACCGGCAGCAGGCCGGGCTGACCGCCCCGCTGTTCTGGCGGCACGAGGGCGGCGAGTGGCTCCGCCGCCGGTTCGGCCTGCTGGAGCCCGTCCCGGCCGACGAGCCGGTGCTGCACGTCAGCTGGTACGAGGCCGACGCCTACGCCCGGTGGGCCGGACGGCGGCTGCCGACCGAGGCGGAGTGGGAGAAGGCCGCCCGGCACGACCCCGCCTCGGGCCGCTCCCGCCGCTACCCGTGGGGCGACGCGGCGCCCGGCCCCGAGCACGCCAACCTCGGCCAGCGCCACCTCCGCCCGGCCCCGGCCGGCAGCTACCCCGGCGGCGAATCCCCCTACGGCGTCCGGCAGTTGATGGGTGACGTGTGGGAGTGGACGGCCAGCGACTTCCGCCCCTACCCGGGCTTCCGGGCGTGGCCGTACAAGGAGTACTCGGAGGTCTTCTTCGGTCCCGAGTACAAGGTGCTGCGCGGCGGCTGCTTCGCCGTCGCCCCGGTCGCCTGCCGGGGCACCTTCCGCAACTGGGACTACCCGGTCCGGCGGCAGATCTTCGCCGGGTTCCGCACCGCCGTCGACGTGGAGGCCGGCTGATGTGCCGCCATCTCGCCTACCTGGGCGAGCCGGTGGCACCGCGGGAGCTGCTGGTCGAGCCGCCGTTCGGGCTCCACCGGCAGTCCTGGGCGCCACGGATCCAGCAGTACGGCACGGTCAACGCGGACGGCTTCGGCCTCGGCTGGTACGCGGACGGCGACGAGGTGCCGGCCCGCCACCGCCGGGCCGGGCCGGTCTGGGCGGACGCCACGTTCGCCGACCTCGCCCGGGTGATCCGCACCCGGGCGCTGCTGGCGGCCGTCCGCTCCGCCACCGAGGGCTGCGCGGCGGGCGAGGAGGCGGCCGCACCGTTCGCCGCCGGGCGCTGGCTGTTCAGCCACAACGGCGCGGTGTCCGGCTGGCCGGAGAAGCTGGACGCCCTGGCGGGGCTGCTGCCGCCGGCCGAGCTGCTGGAGCTGGTGGCGCGCACCGACTCGGCTCTGCTCTGGGGCCTGGCGCTGCACCGGCTCCGGTCGGGCGCCGGTCTCGGCGAGGCGCTGGCCGGCACGGTCGCCGACGTGGCCGCGCGCACCACCGGCCGGCTCAACCTGCTGCTGACCGACGGCCGTGCGCTAGCCGCGACCGCCTGGGGCGACACCCTGTACCACCGGACCCTGCCGGGCCGCGGCGTCGTGGTCGCCTCCGAGCCGTACGACGACCACCCGGACTGGACCGCCGTCCCGGACCGCTCGCTGCTGCTGGCCGGACCGGACGGCGTCGCGGTCCGGCCCCTCTGAGCCCCTCCGAGCCCGTCCGGGGCCCCTTGAACCCCTCCGGCCCCTCCGGCCCCTCCGGCCCCTTGAGCCTCTCCCCTGCCCAATCCTTCACCTTTTGAACCGAGGACCCATCTGCCATGAGCACCTTCGATCTCACCCGGCTGCTGGCCGCGGACCACTTCAGCACCGCGTTGCGGCACGACGTGCAGCACGGTCTGACCTCCGAACCGAAGTGGCTGCCGCCGAAGTGGTTCTACGACGCCCGGGGCAGCGAGCTGTTCGAGGAGATCACCCGGCTGCCCGAGTACTACCCGACCCGGGCCGAGCGGGCCATCCTGACCGCCCGGGCCGGCGAGATCGCCGCCGCCACCCGGGCCCGCACCCTGGTCGAGCTCGGCTCGGGCTCCTCGGAGAAGACCCGGCTGCTCCTGGACGCCCTGCGCGACCTCGGCACCCTGGAGAGCTACGTCCCGGTGGACGTCAGCGAGAGCGCGCTGGCCGCCGCCGGCAAGGCGCTCTCCGAGGAGTACCCGGGACTGGCCGTGCACGGCGTGCTGGCCGACTTCACCACCGGGCCCGGGCTGCCCCCGGGCGGCGGGCCGCGGCTGGTCGCCTTCCTCGGCGGCACCCTCGGCAACCTGCTCCCCGCCGAGCGGGCCGCCTTCCTGCGCCGCCTGCGCGCCGCGCTCGGCCCGGACGACTTCCTGCTGCTCGGCACCGACCTGGTCAAGGACCCGGACGTGCTGGTCGCCGCGTACGACGACGCGGCCGGGGTGACGGCGGAGTTCAACCGGAACGTGCTCAACGTGCTGAACCGGGAGCTGTCCGCCGACTTCGACCCGGACGCGTTCGAGCACGTGGCGCTCTGGGACGCGGAGCAGGAGTGGATCGAGATGCGGCTGCGCTCGCTGCGCGCGCAGACCGTGAAGATCCCGGCGCTGGACCTGCCGGTCCACTTCGACGCGGGCGAGGAGCTGCGCACCGAGGTGTCGGCGAAGTTCCGCCGGGAGCGGGTCGCCGAGGAGCTGACCGCGGCCCGCCTGCGGCTGGCCCACTGGTGGACGGACGACGAGGGGCGGTTCGGGCTGTCCCTGGCCGAGCCGGTTTGATTTTTCACCTTACTAATGAGAAAGGGGCTTGAAGGGCATCTCATGTACAACACTTGAACATTGACGGGTTACGATCTCGACTACCAAGCGGCTACCAAGCTCAGCGTTGAGTACCAGGAGTCAAGATCGTGAGCGTCACCCAGAAGACGGGGCCGGCGGCGGAGGAGGCCAAGTCCTCCGACCGCCTCGGCTTCGTCGTCTTCATCACCGCCGCCGCGGCCCTCGGCGGCTTCCTGTTCGGTTACGACAGCTCCGTGATCAACGGCGCCGTCTCCGGCATCCAGGACCGGTTCGGCGTCGGCGACGGCGTGACCGGCCTGATCGTCTCCTCGGCGCTGCTCGGCTCGGCCGTCGGCGCCGCGCTGGCCGGCCGGTTCGCCGACCGGTACGGCCGGATCAAGGTGATGAAGGCCGGCGCCCTGCTCTTCGCGGTGAGCGCGCTCGGCTCGATGCTCCCGTTCTCCGCCTGGGACCTCGCCTGCTGGCGGGTGCTCGGCGGCGCGGCCATCGGCATCGCCTCGGTGATCGCCCCGACCTACATCGCCGAGGTCGCGCCGACCCGCTACCGCGGCCGGCTGGCCTCCTTCCAGCAGGCCGCGATCGTGCTCGGCATCGCGATCTCCCAGCTGGTCAACTGGGTGCTGGCGGACGCCGCCGGCGGCGACACCCGCGGCCGCGTGCTCGGCCTGGAGGCCTGGCAGTGGATGCTGGGCATCTGCGTCCTGCCGGCCGTCGTGTACTTCGTGCTCTCCTCGATGATCCCCGAGTCGCCGCGCTTCCTGATCGCGGCCGGCCGGCTGGACGAGGCCCGCGGCGTGCTCGCCGAGGTCGAGGGCAAGGACGCCGACACCGACGCCCGGATCGCCGAGATCCAGGCCCTGATCGACTCCGACCACCGCCCGCGCTTCCGCGACCTGCTCGGCGGGCGCTTCGGCCTGCTGCCGATCGTCTGGGTCGGCATCGGCCTCTCGGTCTTCCAGCAGCTCGTCGGCATCAACGTGATCTTCTACTACTCGTCGATCCTCTGGCAGTCGGTCGGCATCGACCAGAGCAACTCGCTGCTGATCAGCTTCATCGGCTCGGTCATCAACATCCTCGGCACCGTCGTCGCGATCCTGCTGGTGGACCGGATCGGCCGCAAGCCGCTCGCCCTGATCGGCTCGGCCGGCATGGCCGTCGCCCTGGCCGCCTGCGGCTGGGCGTTCTCCTCCGCCACCGGCAGCGGCGACAGCGTCACCCTCCCGGACCTCCAGGGCACCGTCGCGCTGATCGCCGCCAACGCCTTCGTGCTGTTCTTCGCGATGTCCTGGGGCGTGGTCGTCTGGGTGATGCTCGGCGAGATGTTCCCCAACCGGGTCCGCGCCGCCGCGCTCTCCGTCGCCGCCTCGGCCCAGTGGATCGCCAACTGGGCGATCACCGTCTCGTTCCCCTCGCTCTCGCGCTGGAACCTGTCGGCGACCTACCTGGTCTACGCGGGCTTCGCGGCGCTGTCGATCCTCTTCGTGGCGCGGTTCATGAAGGAGACCAAGGGCGTCCGGCTGGAGGACATGGGCTGATCCGACGGTCGGACCCTCGGCCCCCGCACCATAGCGTCCCCGGCGCCGGTGCGGGGGCCGAATCGTTCACTCCCTGCGGCGCCGCGCACCGCTCCGGTACTCCTGGTGGCCAGGAGGGATGAGTCCTTGATCTTCAACCGGCTTCGCGCCCGCAGCACCCGCAGAGTGATGGCGGCAGCACCGGCCGCCGGCTGCCCGTACGCCCACGCGCACCCGGCGGCGGCGCCCCCGCCCGCGTCCGCCACGTCCGGGGCCGCCACGTCCGGGGCCGCTACCTCCGGGTCGGCCACGTCCGGGGACGCGCCTGGCGAGGACGCCGCCGCCCGGGGCGCCGGGCAGCCCGCCCGGCGGCCGACCGGGCACGTCACCGGCCCGCTCGCGCACCACGCCGACGAGGCGGACCGGCCCGCGGACGCGCCGCAGGGGCCCGCCGCGCCCCGGACCGTCGCGCCCCGGACCGGTGCGGTGGACGCCGGGGCCCCGTTCACCGATCCCGGCCAGGCCGCCGACTTCATCCGGCAGTTCCACCACGAGCAGCCCGCCGTCGGGGACCCGGCCGGACGGCTGCGGGCCGTCCTCGACGAGATCGACGCCACCGGCACCTACGAGCACACCCCCGCCGAGCTCGCGTACGGCGCCAAGCTCGCCTGGCGCAACGCGGCCCGCTGCATCGGCCGGCTGTACTGGCGCAGCCTGGCCGTCCGCGACCTGCGGCACCTGGCCTCCGCCGACGACATCGCCGCCGAGTGCTTCGAGCACCTGCGGCTGGCCGGCAACGGCGGCCGGATCCGCCCCGTGGTCTCGGTGTTCGCCCCCGACCGGCCCGGCCGACCGGCCGCCCGCATCCTCAACCAGCAGCTGGTCCGCTACGCCGGGCACCCCGGCGCGGACGGCGCCTGGATCGGCGACCCGGCCGGGGCCCAGCCGGCCGCCCGGGCCCGGGACCTCGGCTGGAAGTGCGGCGAGGAGCGGTTCGAGGTGCTGCCGCTGCTGGTCCAGGAACGCCCCGGCGAGCGCCCCGAGTGGTACGAGCTGCCGGACGACAGCACCCTCGAGGTCGAGCTCGTCCACCCCGACCACGACTGGTTCGCCGAGCTGGGCCTGCGCTGGTACGCGGTGCCCGCGATCAGCGACATGACGCTGGAGATCGGCGGCGTCCGCTACCCCACCGCGCCGTTCAACGGCTGGTACATGGGCACCGAGATCGGCGCCCGCAACCTCGCCGACGCCGACCGATACGACATGCTGGCGACCGTCGCCGAACGGCTCGGCCTGGACACCTCGAGCGACCGCACGCTCTGGCGCGACCGGGCGCTGGTGGAGCTGAACGTGGCGGTGCTGCACTCGTTCCAGGAGGCCGGGGTGACCATGGCCGACCACCACACCGAGTCGGAACGGTTCCTCAAGCACGTCGCCCGGGAGAAGCGGCTCGGCCGGCCCACGCCCGCCGACTGGAGCTGGATCGTGCCGCCGGTCTCCGGCGGGCTCACCCCCGTCTACCACCGGTACTACGACCCGGTGGACCCCTCGCTGCGGCCGGCCTTCGTGGCCCGCGAACCGTGGTGACCGGCGGGGCCGGTGGTCCGGACCGCCCGCGCGGCGCCGACAGTCCGGACCGTCCGCTCGTACCGTAGGGCGAGCCCGTCCAGGAGCGCCTCCAGCCCGGTCTCGAAGGCGCCCTCGTCGATCGCGCCGCGGTGCTCGGCCAGCCGGTGCGCCTCGCCGAGGTGCGGGTAGTCGGTGGCGTCGTACACCCCGGCGTCCTCGGGGAAGCCCGCCGCGAACGAGGCCAGCGCCGAACCGGCCACGAAGTACCGCATCAGCGCACCGATCCGGGTGGCCTGGCCGCGCGGCCAGCCCGCCTCCACCAGGCAGCCGAAGACGGCGTCGGCCAGCCGCAGCGCGTTCGGCCGGCGCCCGGGGCCCTGGGCGAGTACCGGGACGATGTTGGGGTGCGCGGCCAGGGCGGCCCGGTAGGAGCGGGCCCAGTCGCGCAGCGCCTCCGGCCAGGGCACGGCCGCGCCCTCCGGGCCGCCGGCGAACATCGACAGGTCGACCTCCCCCATCACGCTGTCCACCACCGCGTCCAGCAGCTCGTCCTTGGTGGCGAAGTGGTTGTAGAGCGAGGGCCCGCTGACCGACAGCTCGGTGGCGAGCCGGCGGGTGGACAGCGCGGCCAGACCCTCGGCGTCGACGAGCTGGAGCGCGGCCGTGACGATGCGCTCGCGGCTGAGCAGGGGGGTGCGCGGGCGGGCCATCGTCGTGGTTCCTCCGGTCGGGTGGGTGAGGACCGATTCTGGCAGGTGCCTCTTCCCAGCGTGGGCCGGTCGGGGCTACAGTCCCGGTAAAACTTGCAGCGCTAGTTTATGGGTGGCGCCGCGCCGCCGCGAGGGCCGCCGCTCCGGCGGGGCGTGACAGAGCGGTGCGACAGAGCAGTGCGACCGAGCGCCGTGACAGAGCAGTGAGACAGCGCAGTGAGACAGAGGGGTCTGACAGAAGGGGTGTCGATGAACCTGGAGCTCTCCGAGGAGCAGGCCGCGCTCCGCGACCTGACGGCCTCCTTCACCGACCGCGAGATCGTCCCGTACGCCGCCGAGTGGGACCGCGCCGAGTCCGTCGACCGCGCGATCATCGGCAAGCTGGGCAAGCTCGGACTGCTCGGGCTCACCCTCCCGGAGGAGTACGGCGGCAGCGGCGGCGACCACCTCGGCTACTGCCTGGCCCTGGAGGAACTCGGCCGGGGCGACTCCGCCGTGCGCGGCATCGTCTCGGTCTCGCTCGGCCTGGTCGCCAAGTCGGTCAACGGCTACGGCACCGAGGACCAGAAGCGCGCGTGGCTGCCCCGGCTCACCTCCGGCGAGGCACTCGGCTGCTTCGCGCTCACCGAGCCCGGCACCGGCTCCGACGCCGCCAACCTCACCACCCGGGCGGTCCGGGACGGCGGGGACTGGCTGATCAGCGGCTCCAAGATGTTCATCACCAACGGGACCTGGGCCGACGTCGCCCTGGTCTTCGCCCGCACCGGCGAGGCCGGCCACCGCGGCATCACCGCCTTCCTCGTCCCCACCGGGCTGCCCGGCTTCACCCGCACCGAGATCCACGGCAAGCTCGGCCTGCGCGGCCAGGCCACCGCCGAACTCGCCTTCGACGCCGTCCGGGTGCCCGACTCCGCCCGGCTCGGCGAGGCCGGCAAGGGGTTCACGGTGGCGATGGCCGCGCTCGCCAAGGGCCGGATGTCGGTCGCCGCCGGCTGCGTCGGCATCGCCCGGGCCTGCCTGGAAGCCGCCGTCCGGTACGCGGGCGAGCGCGAGCAGTTCGGCAAGCCGATCGCCTCGCACCAGCTGGTGCAGGAACTGCTCGCCGGCATCGCCGTGGACGTCGAGGCCGCCCGGCTGCTCACCTGGAAGGTCGCCGACCACATCGACCGCGGCCTGCCGTTCGCCACCGAGTCCTCCGTCGCCAAGCTCTACGCGAGCGAGGCCGCCGTCCGGGCCGCCAACAACGCGCTCCAGGTGTTCGGCGGGTACGGATTCATCGACGAGTACCCGGTCGGCAAGTACCTGCGCGACGCGCGGGTGATGACCCTCTACGAGGGCACCAGCCAGATCCACAAGCTGCTCATCGGGCGCGCGCTCACCGGCGTCAACGCCTTCTGAGCCGCCTGCCGAACCGCCCGCTGCCAAACCTGCCCTCTCACCCGTCGGCGCCACCCGTCGGCACCACTGCCGCCACCACTGCCGACAAGCCCTGTGAAAGACACCCTCACCTCCGGATAAGGAGCCCGACGACGTGCGTCCTGTCTACTTCGCCGCAGCCCGCCGCACACCCATCGGCCGGCTGCGCGGAGCGCTCGCCACGGTCCGCCCCGACGACCTCTCGGCCACCGTGCTGCGCGCCCTGCTCGCCGACCTGCCCGCCCTCGACCCGGCCCGGATCGACGACGTCTACTGGGGCGCCGCGAACCAGGCCGGCGAGGACAACCGCAACGCCGCCCGGATGGCCGTCCTGCTCGCCGGCCTGCCCGACACCGTCCCCGGTGCCACCGTCAACCGGCTCTGCGCCTCCGGCCTGGAGGCCGTCACCATGGCGGCCCGGGCGATCGGCTCCGGCGAGGCCGACGTGGTGGTGGCCGGCGGCTGCGAGTCGATGACCCGCGCCCCCTTCGTCCTCCCCCGCCCCGACGAGGCGCTGCCGCACCGGATCGAGACCTACGACACCCGGCTCGGCTGGCGGCTCACCAACCCCCGGATGGCCGACCTCCACGGCGTCCTCTCCATGGGCGAGACCGCGGAGGAGGTCGCCACCACCTACGGGATCACCCGCGAGCGCCAGGACGCCTTCGCGCTGCGCAGCCACCAGCTGGCCGCCGCCGCCCGCAAGGACGGCCACTTCGACGCCGAGCTGGTCCCGGTCGAGCGGCCGGACGGGGTGACGGTCGGCCAGGACGAGAGCATCCGCGAGGACACCAGCCTGGAGAAGCTGGCCAAGCTCAAGCCCGCGTTCCGGGCGGGCGGCACGGTGACGGCGGGCAACGCCTCGCCGATGAACGACGGCGCGGCCGGCCTGGTGCTGGTCAGCGAGGAGGCGCTCGGCGACCTCGGGCTCCAGCCGCTCGGCCGCTACGTCGCCGGCGCCTCGGCAGGCGTTCACCCGGACGTGATGGGGATCGGCCCGGTGCCGGCCACCCGGAAGGCGCTCGGCCGGGTCGGCTGGTCGGTCGACTCGCTGGAGGAGGCCGAGCTCAACGAGGCGTTCGCGGCCCAAGCCCTCGCCAGCATCGACCAGTTGGGCATCGACCCGGACCTGGTCAACCCGACCGGCGGCGCCATCGCCCTCGGCCACCCGCTGGGCGGCTCCGGCGCGCGCATCCTCACCACCCTGCTGCACCGGATGCGCCGCAGCGGCTCCCGCCGCGGGCTGGCGACCATGTGCGTGGGCGTCGGCCAGGGTACGGCCGTGCTGGTGGAATCGGCTTGAGGGCCCGTCCGGCAACTCCCGGACGACAGCCGACGGCCAACGGCTGACGGCTGACAGATGACAGATGACAGATGACAACTTTCATCATCTGTCAGCTGTCATCTGTTCGCGCCGCACACCCGCACCACAGGCTCGTTCGCAAGCTCGTTCGCAGGTTCGTATTCGTATCGCAGGTCCGCATCGCAACAAGGAGCAGTTGCAGTGACTCGTTTCGCAGGCAAGGTCGCCGTCGTCACCGGCGCGGCGCAGGGCATCGGCGCGGCCACCGCGCGACTGCTGGCGGAGGAGGGCGCGGCCGTCGCCGTGGTCGACCTCACCGCCGAGCGCGCCGCCGCCACGGTGGAGGAGATCACCGCCAAGGGCGGCACGGCGCGCGCGTACGGCTGCGACGTGGCCGACTACGACGCGGTGGAGGCCGTGTTCGCGCAGGTGGCGCAGGACCTCGGCGGCGTGCACATCCTGGTCAACAACGCGGGCATCACCCGGGACAACCTGTTCTTCAAGATGCCCAAGTCCGACTGGGACGCAGTGCTGACGGTCAACCTGACCAGCGCCTACAACTGCAGCCACGTCGCGCAGAAGTACATGGTGGCGCAGAAGTACGGCAAGATCGTCTCGCTCAGCTCGCGCTCGGCGCTCGGCAACCGCGGCCAGGCCAACTACGCCGCCGCCAAGGCCGGCATCCAGGGGCTGACCGCCACCCTGGCGATCGAGCTGGGCCCGTTCAACATCAACGTGAACGCCGTCGCCCCCGGCTACATCGCGACCGCGATGACCGCCGCCACCGCCGAGCGGGTCGGCGCCACCGCCGAGGAGCACCAGGCCGAGGTCGCCGCCCGCACGCCGCTGCGACGGGCCGGCCAGCCGGAGGAGATCGCCTCGGTGGTCGCCTTCCTGGCCAGCGAGGACGCCTCCTACGTCAGCGGGCAGACGCTGTACGTCAACGGCGGGGCGCGCTGACCACGCCCGAAGATTACTGACGTAGCGTCAGATGGCCGTCCCCGGTGATGGGTTACTTTCGCCTGGGACGGCCTTTACCTTTTCCGGTGGCCAGGCGCGACCATGCCGGCAGTACGAAATGACTATGGCATGATCATGCGGCACTCGATGGGATGGCCGGACCGACCCGACCGGACCAGGTCGGGCCCTGCGTCCCAAGGAGTCCCATGGGCAGCCGCCCCGTCACCCTCCGCCGCGCCCTGTCCGTGCTCGCCGCCGGGGCCACCGCCCTCGCCGCCGGCACGCTCTCCGTCCCGGCCGTGAGCGCCACCGCGGCCTCCGGCAGCCTGGCCGGCGTGCACGTCCGCCCCGCCTCCACCGGCCACATCAGCGCCACCGGACGCACCGCGCCACTGCCCACCTCCCAGTGCGTCAGCCAGATCGGCATCCACTGCTACTCCCCGCTCCAGTACCGGACCGCCTACAACCTCGACCCGCTGTACAAGGAGGGCATCACCGGCAAGGGCCGGACCATCGTCATCGTCGACTCGTTCGGCTCCCCGACCATCCAGCACGACCTGGAGGTCTTCGACAAGCAGTGGGGCATCCCCGACACCCAGGTCGAGGTGGTCAAGTGGGGCAACGTCCCGGAGTTCGACCCGAAGAACCCGGACCACACCGGCTGGGCCGGTGAGACCACCCTCGACGTCGAGTACGCCCACGCCGTCGCCCCCGACGCGCACATCATCCTGGTCGAGACCGGCGTGGCCGAGACCGAGGGCACGACCGGTCTGCCCGAGATGATGGACGCCGAGAAGGCCCTGATCAAGTCCGGCAAGGCCGACGTGATCTCGCAGAGCTTCGGCGCCACCGAGAACACCTTCCCCGGCTTCGCCAAGGGCGACTTCAAGTCGCTCACCGACCTGCGGTACGCCTTCAAGGAGGCCGCCGCCCACGACGTCACCGTGCTCGCCGCCTCCGGCGACAACGGCGCGACCGACGCCCAGGAGAACGGCGAGGACCTCTACCCGTACCGGGTCAACTCCTGGCCCTCCAGCGACCCGCTGGTCACCTCGATCGGCGGCACCCAGCTCAGCCTCGACGACGCCGGCAAGCGCACCGCGCCCGACAAGGTCTGGCACGACACCTACGGCGCGGGCGGCGGCGGTGTCTCCGGCGTCTTCGAGCGCCCCTGGTACCAGACCGGCGTGGCCGGGGTCACCGGCAACCACCGCGGCACGCCGGACATCAGCATGAGCGCCGCCGTGGACGGCGCCGCCTGGACGTACGAGTCCTACGACCCCACGTCGGTCGGCTGGCACCTCACCGGCGGTACCAGTGAGGCCACCCCGATCTTCTCCGGCGTCGTCGCCCTCGCCGACCAGCTCGCCGGCCACCGGCTCGGCCAGCTCAACTGGCGCCTCTACGGCCTCAACCTGCTCCCGCAGCAGTGGAGCGGCCTGGTCGACGTGACCGAAGGCGACAACTCCTGGGACAAGGTGACGGGCTACCAGGCCGCCAAGGGCTACGACCTCGCCAGTGGCCTCGGCACCATCGACGGCGCCAAGTTCGTCCACGCCATCGCGGGCCGCTGACTGCCGCACCACCACCGAGGGGAAGCCGGCCCGCCCGGCTTCCCCTCCGGCATGCCCGGGCCGGCCCGCCCCTTGCGCATGAGGTCGGACCGGCCGACCTCCTGTGCAGGAGGGCGGGGTGTCAGGAGGCCTCGGGTCAGGCGGGGGTGGCGGCGAGGTGGGCGAGGTGGCGTTCGGCGGCGCGGAGCTTGCGGCCGTCCGGGCCGGGGAGGTAGGCGCGCAGCTCGATGATCTCGGGGGCGATGCGGATGGCCTCCGCACGGTCCTGGATCGCCCGCCAGCAGGCCTCGGCGTTGGTGGCCGCCTGCTGGGTCTCCTGGTGGTCCGCACCCCGGGAACGGAGCAGCGTCAGCGCGACCTCGCGGTAGATCTCCGCCGCCTCGATCGTCTTGCCGGCGAGGCGGCACACGTGGGCGCGGACCTGACGGACCTGGAGAACCGGTTCGGAGACCGCGCCGTGCTCGGCGATCGCCTCCAGTTCGAGGGCGAAGGCGAGGTCGGTGGCGGCCGCGTGGTCACCGGCGTCGGCGCTGCGGACGATCCGGCCGATCACCTCGCGGTAGTCCGCCCGGGGCTGCGAGGCGTCCGGCTCGGGGGACGCGGGAGCGGCGTCCTCGGGCACGGCGTCCACCGGGGCGGCGGCGTCCGGCACCGCGTCCTCGGGCATCGCGTCCTCGGCGACGGCGTCCAGCGGCGCCGCGTCGGCCGGCACCGCGTCGGCCGACGCGGACTTCGCGAGGGTGACCGCGCCGTTCAGGGTCGGGCGCCAGGCGTAGGCCTTGACCAGGTCGACGGGCCGGGCCGGGGGCGGGGGTGTGGGCGGGACGCTGGGCTTGAGCAGGTTCACCGGGCCGTCGGACGACGTCGCCGCCCCCACGGACCCCGGCGCCGGGACCGCCCCCGCGACCGGGAGCGCCGCCGACCCGAAGGCCGCCGCGGCGGGCTTGTCCAGCGTGACCAGGGGCCGCCGCACCGGCACCGCATCCCGCGGCGCAGCCTCGCGCGCTCCGGCCTCGCGGGACCCGGCGTCGCGTGCCCCGGTGTCCCGGGCCGCCGCGGGGCGGGGCCGCAGTGCGGCGGGGAGCGGGCCGTCGTAGGGGACGCTGTCCACCACGCCGTCCGTACGGCGGGCGGTGTTGCGGAAGAACGGGCGGTTCGGCGCGTGCGTGGCCAGGATGATCACGTCCGGCCGCAGCACCGAGTACACCTGCTGGCGCAGCTGTTCGGGGGCGAGGACGGACTCGGCGCCGGGTCGGCCGCCGTGCAGGGCCTCGATCAGGGCGCGGGTGAAGGTGCCGATCTGTTCCGGGTCGGGGCTGACCACGGCCCAGAGCGGGAGGCCGTCGGCGAGCGGGGAGACCGTGCCCTGGAGGAACGGCCAGGCGCTCTGGTCGGCGCTCAGGTCCGCGATCACGAGGGTCTGCCAGTCGGCGGGCCGGTGCCGCAGCTCGCCGGCGATGGACTGCCAGGCGAGGCCGTCCTGCCGGACACTGCCGGGCTTGGAGTCGCGCAGGGTGAGGTGCAGTTGGCCGCCGCGCTTGTCGGCGAGCAGGTGCCCGCCGAGGTGGACGAGCAGCGGGCCGGGGTGCCGGGCGGCGGCCCGGAGGTGGGCGAGCACGGTGTGCGGGTCGCTGGCGCCCGGGAGGTGGACGGCGTCGACCGCCTCGGCGGCGAGCAGGACCTGCGGGGAGACGGCGGCGAGCATCGCGGAGAGTACGGGTGCCTGCGTCGGTCCGCCGCGCCCCCAGGTGCGGCGGCCGGAGGTGCCGTAGCCGCCCTCGACGACCAGGATCCGCCCGCGCGGCGCGGACCCGAGGCCGCCGGGGCCGGGTGCGCCGAGGGGGATGCCGTGCGCGGGGGTGGTCCCGGGAACGGGGGCCGTGCCGGGTACGGGTGCCGCCCCGGGGACGGGGAACGGCAGCGGCGTCGCGGACGGCGGCGGGGCCACGACGGGCATGCCGGTGACGGTCCATCCGGTCGGCGCCGCCATCGGTGCGGCGGGCGCGGCGGCGGGCGCGGCGGCAGGACCGGGCCCCGGCCCCGGCACTCCCGCCGGAACGGAGGGCTGGGCCGGTACCGGCGCGGGGGCCGGCGGCGGCTCGTACAGGGCGGCCGGCCCGGGCGGGTGGTCCTCGTACGCGTTGCGCGCGTGGTTCGGCGGCACGGCGTCCCGGGGAATCGCGTCGGCCACGGGATCGTGACCGCCGGGGACAGCCGTCGTCTCCGCCATCTCTGGTCACCGCCCCGCCCCGCCGCTCAGCGGCGTCTGACTTCCCTGCCCCGTGGTGCCTGTCACCACAGCCGTGTGCGCCACCCTACGAGATCCCGGCACGCCCGAGCCAGGCCGGGGCGGTGATCAAGGACGGGCCGCCGGCCGGCGCCCGGTCGCGGACCGTCGGCCGTGGCCACGTGGTGCCGGGTCAGGCAGCGCCCACCGCGCCGACGGCCGCCGTCCGACCGGGCCGCTGCGGGGTGAACGGGCCTTCTCGGCCGCCCAGTTGCCGGTCGCGACGGTCCCGCCGGGCTCCGGGGCCGAGCGGGGTCGTCGGCACCGGGCGCCGGGGCGGCCGGAGCATCCCCGGCCCAGCCGGGTACAGCGCCGGTCGTCGGCGGCGGCGCTGACGGCGCATCGGCACGGCGCCACGGCGCGACAGCGGACCGGTTCCACCACGGAAGCCGGTCCGCCACCCGTTCCCACCGTCCGCCGCACCCCACCCGCCGCACCGCGGGGACCTCGCCGGGCCGACCACGCCGCTCCTGAGGCCCGGTCACGCTCCCGAGAGGAGGTCGCGCAGCAGGGTGATGGTGTCGGCGTCGAGCTCGCGGCCGGTGCGGCGGCTGAGGGCGTCGAGGCGGTTGACGGCGCGCAGGAGCTGGTCGCGTGCCCCGGCGGAGGCGTAGGCGTAGAAGAGGTCGCGGTGGAGCAGCTCGACGTCCGGGGCGACGGCGAGGCCGCGGAAGACGGCGGCCTCGGCGCTGCGGTGGTCGCCGTACTGGAGGCGGCGGGCGGCGAGCTCGTGGGCGGTGTCGACGATCGCGGCGATCATGTCCTGGCGTTCGGCCTCGGCCCAGCCGTAGGCGGCGGGCGGGGCCTCGGCGAACGGGGCGCCGCGGACCAGCGCGAGGGCGTGGGCGAGCGCCGCGTCGGCGGTGGCGCTGGTGCTGCGCATGCCGCGGCGGTAGAGGCTGCGGAACTCGTCCCAGTCGCAGGTGACGGCCGGGGCGAAGGTGTAGCCGTCGGGGGTGTCGGTGGGCAGGAAGGCCCGGCCCTCGGCCGAGCTGCCGAACCAGGCGGCCAGGTCGGCGAGTTTGGCGGGGAGCGGGCTCTTGGCGTCGGCGGCGGTGGGGTGCGGGTCGAGGTGGGCCGCGCCGGGGTGGAGGTCGTGGTCGAGGGCGTTGTGGTCGGCGCCCGCACGCAGGGCGAGGTAGGCGGCGAGTTCGGTGAGCCGGGGCAGGGCGGCCGGTTCGGCGGTGCCCGCGGCGCCGGCCACGTCGACCGGGCCGAGCAGCCGGATCCGGGGAGCGGTGCGGACGGCGTGCGCCTCGGGCGAGCGGAGGATGGCGAGCAGGTCGTCGCTGTCGCTGCGGCCGGGCGTGGTGCGGGCCGTCGGCGCGGTGTCGGCGGGGGCGGGGGACGGCTCGGGGGCGCGCTCGGGGGACGGCTCCGCGGACGGCTGGGGCCGGGCGGGGACGCGCGGGTCACCGCCGGTGACCGCGGGCGCGGGGTCGTGCGTCGGCGCGGGCTCGTACGCGGGCGCACCCGTGGGCGCCGGCGCAGGATCGGCCCCGCTGTCGGGCCTGGGGTCGGGCCCGGCCGGCGGCACCGGCCGGACGGGTTGGACGGGCACGACGACGTCGGTCCCGGCGGCGGCCGGGAGGCGGAGGTTCTGCGTGGTCTCGTCCAGGTCCGCCGCCGGGGTGCCGGGCTCCACGGAGCCGGGTTCCGCACCCGTCTCCGAGCCCGGCACCGCGTCGCCCGGTACCTCAGGCACCGCGGGCACCGCAGGCACCGCGGGAACCGCGGCGATCGCCGGGGTGGCGGCCTGCCGGCCGAGGCCGTTGGCGAGGAAGCGGGAGGCCGGGCCGCCCGCCGCGGTCGCCGCCGGGTCGGTGCCCGCGAACGGGCTGGCGCCGGTGCCGATGACCCGGGCGAGCAGGCGCGGCCCGGCCGCGTCGGAGCCGGCGTCGCCACCGTCCCCGGCTCCCGCACCGGCCCCGCCCGCGACAGCGCCCGCGGCAGCGCTCACGAAACCGCCCACCGGCTCGCCCGCCACCCCGCTCGCGAACCCGTCCGCGAGCCCGCCCGCGAAGCCGTCCGGGGAGCTGCCCGCCGCACCGACCGCCACCAGGACCGGTACGGGGCTGGGCAGTTCGGCCGGTTCGAGGTCGATGCCGGGGCCGTCCAGGGTCCAGGCGGGGGCGGGGTGCTGGGTGGTGTCGTCGGCGGCCCGGAGCAGTTCGGAGACCTGCTCGTACTCCCGGCCGGTCAGGCGCTGCAGCTCCAGGGTGAGATGCAGGCCGGGGATGGTGGCCTGGCCGGTGCTGGGCAGGGTCCAGCGGGCGACCGGGCCGGTGCCGCGCTCGGGCGCGCGGGTGATCACGGCGACGCAGGTCCGGGGCCGGGCGTCGAGCAGGCGGCCGAGCTCGGCGGGGATGTCGCCGCCGGGCTGGTGGGCGCAGAGCACGATCTCCGGGATCCACGACTCGTCGGCCTGGCCCCGGCTGCGCGCGTCCCGGGGGCTGGCCGCCTCGGCGGCGACCAGGGTGGCGCGGGCCTTGGCGGTGCGCGGGCCGAGGGCGGCGAGTGCCGCCTCCAGGCTGGCGTGGCGGTGGACCCGCTCGGCGGCCGGCCCGCTGATCGGCAGTTCCTCCGCGAGGTCGACCAGGTGCAGGTGGAGCCGGTCGGCGAGCGGGCTGTGCGCGAGTTCGACGGCGAGGGTGCGCAGTACGTCGCGGGCGTCGTCCGGGTGGCCGGAGAGGTGGAGCAGCCGGACGGTCTCCAGGTCGGCGAGGACGACCGAGCCGTCCGGTGCGGTGCCGAGGGTGACCAGGGCCGGGTAGGGGGCGGCGCACTTGCGGGCCTGGGCGGGCGAGAGCAGGTCGGTGGAGTCGGCCGCGCACCACCAGACGTTGGGGGCGTGCGCGGCCTGGAACGGCGCGATCGGGATGGCCGGGCCCGAGAGGTGGAGCTCGACGACGTGGCCGGGGGTGACCCGGGCGGCGACGATGGTGGGCAGGTGCTTGCCGCCGCGGACGGTGTTGCGGGCCATGGTGCGCAGGGCGCGGTCGAGCAGGTCGAGGCCGCGGTCGTCCTGACGGGCCCGCAGTTCGGCCTCGAACGCGGCGGCGGGCGGGGCGGGCAGGGCGATGCGGTGCCGCGGACGGCGGGCGCGCTGCTGGGTGCCGCGCTTGTGGGCGACGGTGCCGATCATCATCGCCGCCAGCAGCACGCCGACGGTGGAGGCGGCGAGGGCGACGCTGTAGTCGTCGCTCGGGGCCTCCACGGCCTGCGCGGCAGGAGCGGGGGCGTGGCCGGCGGGGGCCGTCGGCGCGGGCGCGGGTGCCTGGGTGGCGGGCGCGGACGGCACCGGTGCGGGAGCCGTCGGTACAGGCGCGGGCGCGGGCGCCGAAGAAGCGGGCGGCACCGGAGCAGGCACGGGTGCGGGCGCCGGGGCCGGGGCGGGCGCAGGAGCAGGAGCCCCCGGGAGCGTCAGCACCATCCCGGGCACCACCACGTCCGGGTCGGTGAGCCGCTCCCCGTCCGGCGCCTGGGCGCCCTTGTTCGCCTCGAACAGCTGCGGCCAGGCCTCGGCGTCCCCCAACTCGCGCTGGGCGATGGCCGACAGGCTGTCCCCGGCCGCCACGGTCACCGTGCCGTGCCCGCCGCCGCCCGGCTGCGAAGCGCCCGGCGCCGGGGCGGGGGCAGGGGCGGGAGCGGGGGCAGGGGCCTTGGCCTCGTCGGCCTTGGCGTCGCCCGGCATCAGCAGCTCCCAGCCGGGCTGGATCGGCCGCTCCGCGTCGAAGCGCAGGCCCGAATCCTCCATCACCCGGCCGTCGTTGAGCTTGGCGATCTCCACCCAGCGCTCCCCCGAGCCGAGTTGGCGCTCGGCGATGGACCAGAGGCTGTCGGCGGGCCGGCTGTCCCGGACGGTGTAGGTGGGGTGCTGGTCGGCGGCAGGCGTGAGGGCCGGGGCGGCCGGGGCCGCGGGCAGGGCGGCGCGCGGCATGCCGACGGCCGACTGGGCCGGGGCGGCGGCCTGCGCCCGGTCGGGGGTGGCGGCGAAGGACGAGCCGGCCACGGGCAGCAGGGCGATCACGGCGCCGACCAGGCCGGCCGCGAGCCGCTGGCTCCAGCCGAAGGCCGGGATCCGCCGGGCGATCCGCCCGCGCAGCTGGGCCGGGATCTCCAGCAGGACGGAGACGGCGAAGCAGAGCCAGCCCAGCCAGCCGACCGCGACGAGCAGCCAGAGGAAGAGCCGGCCGTCGTCGGGGCTGGTCAGCGCCTGCCCGATGCCGTCCGGCGCGATCTCGCCCATCGCCGCGACGGCCTGGGTGCCGTAGAGCAGCAGCGCGGGCACGCCGGCCAGCAGCGCGATCAGGGTGAGCAGCGCCGCGACGGCGGTGCAGGGACCGGGCGGCGACCGGCAGGTGCGGCGCGGCGGCCTCGGGCGGCAGGGAGAAGGCGTCGGTCATCGGGGGTCCGTCCGTCGGGTGGTGGAGGGCCGGCCGGCGAGCCACTTGGCGTGGGCGTCCCGGTAGGCGGTGAACCGGGCGCGGGTGATGTCCCGCTGGAGCGTGCGGCCGGGGTCGGACCAGTCGGGGGCGATCACCCCGTCCGGTTCCAGCTCCGAGAACCAGTACCGCTCGCCGTCGTACAGGAAGTCGACGCAGAAGAACGGGATCGCCAGCTTCTCGGCGAAGTAGGCGGTGGCCTCGGCGAGTTCGGGCGGGACGGGCGGGAACTCCATCGTCCCGCCGCGGCTGGCGTTGGCCACCGGCGAGCCGGGTTCGGGGATCCGCTTCATCACCGCGTACGGCCGGCCGTCGACCACGTAGACCCGGTAGTCGACCGTGCCGTCGCCGAGGTAGGGCTGGGCGACGAGCGTGGTGTCGCCGCCCTGGGCGAGGCTGGCGAGGCCCCGGATCTCCTCCGGGCCGCGGGCCAGGTTGATCCCGCCGCCGCCGCACCAGCCCGCCGGCTTCACGATGGCCGGGTAGGTGAGGTTGCCGAGCGCGATCTCGTACCGGTGCTTGCTGATGTCCCGGCCGGTACCGATCCGCACCGACGGGACCGGCGGCACCGGGGAGTCGGCGAGGTGCAGCACGGTGGCGAGCTTGTCGTTGCCGATGAGGGAGATGTGCGGCGGGAACGGCAGGTAGAAGCCGGCCTGGTCGAGCACCGCGTAGAGCGCGTACTGGTTGAAGACGTCCATGGACTGGTAGGGCAGCGAGTAGAGCGCGGTGATGAAGAGGGTGTCCTGCGGGGTGACGGGTTCCTCGTCCACGTAGACCAGGGGCCGGGCCGGGTCGGTGGCGTCCACGGTGACGGCGTCGGGCGCGTGGCGGCACCAGGTGAGGCCCAGCTCCCGGGCGGTCTCCGCGTAGAGGTCCCAGAAGAAGTGGTGCCAGGTGGCCGTCATCCGGGTGGACTCGCGGTCGGGGAAGATCCAGCACATCCGGCGCAGCGGGCCGGGGTCGTTCGCGGGAAGGGTGGGGTTCACCGTGCTCCTTCCGGGACGGTTCGCGGGGTGGTCGTCGGCTGCGGAGCGGGGTCGGTGGGGCCGGTGGATCCGGCTGGGCCGGCGGCGGCCTGTTCGGCCCACCAGCGGCGGCCGGCCTCCGGGAGGGTGTCCACCGGGTCGTAGTACGGGTGGCGGCGGTCGAGCGGGGCCGCGCCGGCGGCCGCGCGGATCTCCGGCTCGGTGCGGTAGTTCTTGGTCCAGTAGGAGATCCCGCGCTCGCGGTCGTACCCGACGGCCTGGTGGACCCAGCGCTTGCCGAGGTCCGGCACGTCGCAGACCAGCCGCGGGGTGGCGTAGCCGGGCAGGTAGCCCATGATCGCCTCCTGGAGCCGCTGCGCCTCGTGCACGCTGGTGCGCCAGTGCTCGGCGTTGGGGATCATGTCGCAGAGGTAGAAGTAGTAGGGCAGGATGTTCGCCTCCCCCTGGAGGGCGAAGCAGAGGTCGAGCAGGTCCTCGGGGGTGGCGTTGACGCCGCGCATCAGCACGCCCTGGTTGCGGACGTCCCGGACCCCCGCGTCCAGCAGCGCCCGGGCCGCCTCGGCGACCAGCGGGGTCACCGACCGGACGTGGTTGGCGTGGGTGTGCACGGCGAGGTTGACGGCGCGCCGGGCGGCCACCGCGGCCACCCGGTGGACGCCGTCGAGGACGTGCGGCTGGAGCCAGTGCTGCGGCAGGCCGACCACGGCCTTGCTGGCCAGCCGGATGTCGCGGACCGACTCCAGCTCCAGCAACTGCTGCAGGAACGCCTCCAGTTGCGGCCAGGGCACGTTGGCGAGGTCACCGCCGGAGAGCACCACGTCGCGCACGGCCGGGGTGCGCTTGAGGTAGTCGAGCATCTGCTCCTGCCGGTGGGCCGGCCGGAGCACCAGTCTGGCCTTGGTGACCTGGGGCGTCGAGGTGCCGACCAAATCCATCCGGGTGCAGTGGCCGCAGTACTGCGGGCAGGTGGCGGCCAGCTCGGCCAGCACCTTGGTGGGGTACCGGTGGGTCAGCCCCTCCACCACCCACATCCCGGCCTCGTGCAGCGAGTCGCGTTCGGCCTTCGGGTGGCTGGGCCATCGCGGGTGGCGGTCGGCGTGCACCGGCAGCATGTAGCGGCGGACCGGGTCGGCCAGGAAGGCCTCGGTGAAGGCGCGCGGCCGGGCCGGGGCGTGCACGGCCATGGTGTTCAGCATCTGCGGCGGCAGCAGCATCGGCATGGTCGCGAACTCGGCCTGGTCGGCGGCGAGTTGCCGGTAGAACGCGTCGGTGAGCAGGTCGCCGGCGACGGCCCGCAGCTGGCGCGCGTTCCGAACGCAGTGGGCCCGCTGCCACTGGGCGTCGCGCCACTGGGCCTCGGTCACGTCGCGCCAGCCCGGCAGCCGGCGCCAGTCCGGCTCGGCCAGCGCGCTCCGGACGTACTGGTACGGCTGCCGCGGCCTGGTGCCTCCGGCGCGGTCGGGGCGGTCGGGGCGGTCGGGGCTGTCCATCCGCGCCCTACTGGCCGGTGAAGAGGGTGGCGAAGCGGGTGCGCAGCTCGCGCTTGAGCACCTTGCCGGTGGGCCCGAGCGGGAGGTCCTCCGCCGTGCGGGCGATCCGGACGGCGGCCAGCGCGGCCAGTCCGGCCCCGGCCAGCGCCTTGTTGGCCGCGTCCAGGACTTCGTCGGCGCCGACCTCGGCGGCCTCCGCAGCGGCCTGCAACCGGACCACGGCGATGGGGCGTTGGCCCTCACCGGGACCGCCCGGCACCCCGACCACCGAGCAGTCCTGCACCAGCTCGGCGCAGTCGGCGAGCAGCACCTCCTCGACCGGCAGGCTGTAGACCGGTCCGGCCGCGGTGTCGATGACGTCGACGGTGCGGTCGAGGTGGTGGAACCGGCCCTCGGCGTCGCGCCGGGCGACGTCCCCGGTCAGCCAGTAGCCGGCCAGTTCGAAGCTGCCGGTGAGCCGGGCGTCGTTCCAGTAGCCCGGCGTGCGGGACGGGGTGTCCACCGCGAGCAGCCCGACCGTGCCGTCCGGGACCTCCGTGCCGTCCTGGTCGAGCACCGCGGCCCGGCGGACCACCTCCAGCGGCTTGCCGACGCAGCGGTCGTCCCGGGCACTCTCCGGCGTGGTGACCTGGCCGAACAGCGCCATGCCCATCTCGGAGGAGCCCAGCCCGTCGACGAACTGCGAGCCGGGGAGGGCGGGTTGCTCCGCCTTCTCGCGCGGCAGCAGCCAGGGCCGGATCAGCCCGGCCGGGCGCTCGCCCAGCTGGACCAGCCGGCGGATGTGCCCGTAGTGGGCGCTGTCGCCGGTGTTGAACCAGGAGTGCACCCTGGCGGCGCCCTTCACCGGCAGCTCCCCGGTGGCGAGTTCGACGAAGGTGCGCGGGAAGGAGGCCACCATGGTCGGCTGGAACGCCTCCATCACCGGCTCGACGACCGTACGCCGCCAGTCGGCCATGACCACCGTCGGCAGGCCGAGCAGGGTGGCGGTGAGGAAGTAGCTCAGGCCGCCCGCGTGGGTGTGCGGCATCAGCGACATCAGCCGGTCGTACGGCTCGGCCGGGAAGCGCACCATCCGCGGCTGCTTGCCGTCCCAGAACTGCCGGTGCGCCAGCATCGTCGACTTGGGCGTGCCGGTGGTGCCGGAGGAGTGGATCAGCGCGACCACGTCGTCCGCCGCGTGCCGGTACGGGTACGCCTGCGGCAGCCCACCGGACGCGTCCGCGTCGAAGGCCCGGACCTCGGCGGCGAGAGCGAGGAAGCGGGGCCGGCGCTGCGGGTCCCGGCGGTAGGCGGCGGCCAGCCCTGTGGTGTCGTCGGCGACCACGCCGACCACCCCCACGTGGTCGAGGTAGCGGACCATCACGTCGTGCCGCATCGCGTCGTTGACCAGGGCCGGGACGGCGCCCAACGCGGTCAGCGCGAGGAAGTGCAGCAGCGGTTCCAGGCCCTCGGCCACCACCACGGCCACCGGCTCGCCGGGGCGCACGCCGTTGGCGTGGTACCAGGCGGCGTACCGGTCGCGCCGGGCGGCGAGGTCGAGCAGGCTGTGTCCGCGCAGCACCACGGCCCCGCGGTGGTCGGTGTGGTGGCTGAAGGCGAACGGGACCGCGCGGTTCGGGTTCGCCGCGATGGCGTGGTCGAGGAAGTTGCCGGCGCCGAGGCCGGGTTCGGTCATCAGCCGCTCGCGGGCGGCGAGGGGGGCGACGGGACTCTGCTGGGAACTGTGGTCGCTCATGGCGGTCCTCCTGAGGGGGGTGGCCCGGTGCGGTTCTCGTGGAACGGCGGCCGGGCCGGGTTCGGAGAGGTCCGGTACCCGACGGACGGGGTGGGGCTGGGCCGGGTGGGGGTGCCGGGGGTGACGTGCCGGGGGGGGTGCCGGTCGTGCGCGGGCCGGGGGGCTCCGGTTGTGCTCGGGCCGGGGGGCTCCGGCCGGGCGGTGCTCAGGCTGCGGTGCTCAGGCCGGGCGGTCGAGGATCTCCGCGACCACGCGGTGCCCGGAGCGCACCGCCCCCTCCAGCAGCCCGAAGAACGCGGTGCTGGTCTCGGTGCCGGCCCAGTGCACCCGGCCGTGCGGGGCGGTCAGCCGCGGCCCGAGCCGCAGCCAGTCGCCCGGCCCGAAGAGGGCGGCGTAACAGCCTTTGCTGTACAGATCGTTGACCCAGTCGGTGACGTGGAACCCGACCGGCTCGGGGAGCATCGGGAAGAGCCGGGCAGCCTGGGCGACCGCCGCGGCGCGCTGCTCCGCCGGGTCCAGGGCGGCGAACCGGTGGGCCTCGGCGCCGGTGACGAAGCCCGTCAGTACGCCGGCCGGCCCGTCGGCTCGCGTGCCGGCCGCTCCGCCGGCTGGTGCGAAGCCCGGCGAGTCGTCGACCGTCGAGAGCAGCGGGCCCTCGGCGTTGACCGACCAGCCGGAGAGCCCGTGCTCGCGCCAGAGCGGCGCCGGGTAGACCAGGTGGACCTTCACCGCGCAGCCGCGTCCGGTCCGTTCACCCGACCGGGGCCCGGCCGGCGCCGGGTGCTGTTCGAGGCCGTCGGCGAGTACCCGCAGACCACCCGGACCAACCGGCTCAAGGCGCTGACGGACTCCCAGGCCACCACCAACGCCGCCTTCGAC
>NZ_JBEYVJ010000100.1:0-24104 GCF_040643935.1 Kitasatospora sp. NPDC047058
CGGTGGGCGGCACCCCGCCGGCCGCCCCGGCCGTCCCGGCCCCGCCCAGAGGAGGCGCCACCATCGAGCAGGCCGCCGTCGAGTCGCCCGCCCACGGCCAGCAGGCCCGCCGGAGCGACGAGGCCCCACCCGCGAGCATCCCCGCCCCGGCCGGAGCGGACGGCGGCCCCCCGCCGGCCGCCCGGTTCGGCCCGTTCCTCACCAACGGCCAGGCCGGCGAGCAGCTGGCCCTGCTGGGCGAGGTCGGCGGCAAGGTCGGCACCACCCTGGACCTCGGCTTCACCGCGCACGAGCTCTGCCAGGTGCTCGTCCCGAGGGTCGCCGACTTCGCCTGCGTCGACCTGGTGGACGGTCTGATCTCCGACTCCGAGCTGCCCGAGGCCCGGCCGGACGACGACACCATGCTCCGCAGGGTCGCCCTGGTCTGCAACGCGTCCACCGGCCAGTGGGACCACGTCCTCGCCGAGGGCTCGCTGGTCGCCATGCCCCGCCGCACCCCGCCCGGCATGGCCCTCCAGCAGAACCAGCCGGTGCTGGTCCCGGTGGTCAGCCCGGACGTCGCCGTCGACTACGCCACCGCGCTCGGCGGCCCCCGGCTCGCCTCCGTGGTCACCGGCCGCTCGATGCTGGTCGTTCCGCTCTCCGCCCGGGGCACCGTGCTCGGCATCCTCAAGCTGCTCCGCCTGCCCGACCGGGCCTCCTTCGACGAGGGCGACGCCGCCACGCTCAAGGAGCTGGCCGCCCGCGCCGCACTCTCGCTGGACAACGCGCGGCTGCACCGCGCCGAGTCCCGGGTCGCCACCACCCTGCAGCGCTCGATGATCCCGACCCGCCCGCCGCAGATCCCCGGCGTCCAGATCGCCCACCGCTACCTGCCCGGCGACTCCAAGGCCGAGGTCGGCGGCGACTGGTTCGACGCGATCCAGCTCCCCGGCAGCCGGGTCGCCCTGGTGGTCGGCGACGTGATGGGCCACGGCTTGCACTCGGCCGCCGCGATGGGCCGCTTCCGCACCGCGATGCAGACCCTCGCCGCCCTCGACCTGCCGCCCGGCCAGCTGCTGCGCCACCTGGACAACCTGGCCCACAAGCTCGGTGACGACCACCTCGCCACCTGCCTGTACGCGGTCTACGACCCGATCAACCGGACCTGCGAGCTGGCCAGCGCCGGCCACGTCCCCCCGGTGCTGGTGCACCCGGACGGCAGCGGCGAGCTGCTGGAGATCCCGGCCGGCGCGCCGATCGGCGTCGGCGGGGTGCCCTTCGTCGCCAAGACCATCGACGTCTCCGACGGCTCGATGCTGGTGCTCTGCACCGACGGCCTGGTCGAGGTCCGGGGCGGTGACATAGGAGCCGGGCTGGCCGCGCTCTGCGGCAACCTGATCGACCCGCGGCAGAGCCCCGAGGAGGCCTGCGACGTGGTGCTGGAGCGGCTGCACTCGGACGACCGCAAGGACGACGTCGCCCTGCTGGTGGCCCGCTTCGACGGCGTCGCGCCGACCGAGGTGGCCACCTGGGACCTCACCGTGGACCACCGCGAGGTCCGCCGGGCCCGCGCCCTGGTCCGCGAGCAGCTGGCCGCCTGGCACCTGGAGGGGCTCGCCGACACCACCGAGCTGCTCGTCAGCGAGCTGGTGACGAACGCCGTCCGGGTCGCCCGGGACCGGGTCCAGCTGCAGCTGATCCGGGTGGACAAGCTGCTGGTCGAGGTCAGCGACGACAACCACAACCTGCCGTCCCTGGAGCCGGCCGAGCAGCTCGGCGAGACCGGCCGCGGGCTGACCCTGGTCACCAAGCTCGCCGAGCACTGGGGCACCGCCCGCAAGGCGGTCGGCAAGGTGGTCTGGTTCGAACTCCCGCTCCCGCCGGGCTAGGAACTCACGCGCGCCCGGTCAGCGGCCCACGCGCCCGGTCAGCGGCTCACGACCGGGCGCGGGCTCCGGCCCGCACCCGGCGGCCGGAGCACCACCGGAAGCATTCCCTTCAGGGGATCGCGGCCCCCGCCGACGCCCGGCGCCGGGCCTCCGCCGCCACCTCGATCGAGGCCGCCGCGGCCACCGAGGCCGCCGCGCCGACCCCGGCCAGCACCCGCGGCCAGAAGTCCCCGAACACCTCCACCGAGACGGCGATCAACAGCGCCGTGAGCACCGCGACGACGTGCTCCAGGCCCGCCAGGTTCGGCAGCACGACCGCCTCGCCGACCATCAGCGCCACCACCAGCCCGGCCGTGAACCAGGCCCGGCAGCGGAACGCGATGCAGATCGCCAGCGCCACCACCGCCGCCGAGGGGCCGGTGTCACGGACGTGCGCCACCCACTTCGGGAAGCCGAACACGTGCTCCGGGCCGATCGCCACGCCCACCCGGGCGAACAGCGTCCCGGCCAGGGTGCAGGCGTAGGCGATCACCAGGGTCAGCCGCCGCCCGAGCACGATCTCGGCGATGGCGAACACCACGAAGACCTGGGCCAGCGCCCCCCAGACCGGGAGGTCCAGGGCCGGCACGTACAGCGACAGCGGCGTCCGCAGCAGCGAGACCTCCAGCGGCAGCGCCGCCTTCACCACCCCGATGTGGGTGACGAAGCGCTCCCCGCCCGGCAGGTGCTGCACGATGCTGAACAGCAGGATCAGTGCGGTCGCCCCGGTGGCGAGCGGAACGGCGGCGAACTTCTTCGCCATCAGCCGCTCCCGGACCCGCCCGAACAGTGTTCCCCACTCGGCGACAGCGGCCGCACCGGCAATAGCCAGCGGCCCCTTTCGCACGCCCCCCGCGTGGGTCCTGTGAATCACAGCCGTCTCTCCAAATCCCCGAAGCCATCCCCGAAGTCGGAACGCCTTCCCGACCACTCCAACATTAGAAGCCGGTTAATGAATCCACATCGGCATAAATGTGGATCGGCATCATCCTCTGGGGGGAGATAAAACCCCGAAACACCCCCATCCGGACGACCGGCCCCCTCCGCCCCCCGGCGGAGGGACTACCCCTTCCCACCCCGCGCCGCCGCCGGCACCCGCGCGGCCGCGGACGCGGCCCCGGCGTGTCGGCGACGGAACAGGGCGGGCAGGCTCGGCGCGGTGATGAAGCCCTCGGCCCGCGCACTGGCGATGCCGATCCGCGGAATCTCGCTGCTCTTCTCGAACAGCAGATAGCGCGGCTCCCAGATCGGCCGGTACTTGGCGTTCGCCCGGTACAGCGATTCGATCTGCCACCACCGCGAGAAGAAGCCCAGCACCGAGCGCCAGAGCCGGAGCACCGGCCCGGCGCCGAGTCGCGAACCGCGCTCGAAAACGGAACGGAACATGGCGAAGTTCAGCGACACCCGGGCCAGTCCGACCTCCTCGGCCCGCTGCAGGAGTTCGATCACCATGAACTCCATCAGCCCGTTCTCGGTGTCCCGGGCCCGGCGCATCAGGTCCAGCGAGAGACCGTCCGCGCCCCACGGCACGAAGCTCAGCAGCGCCTTCAGCTCGCCGTCCCCGTCGTGGCACTCCAGCATCACGCAGCGCCCGTCGCCCGGGTCCCCGAGCCGGCCCAGCGCCATCGAGAAGCCGCGCTCGGTCGCGCCGTCCCGCCACTGGTCGGCCTTGGCCACCAGCTCGGCCATCTCGGACTCCGGGATGGCCTCGTGCCGCCGGATCCGCACGGTGTACCCGGCCCGCTTGACCCGGTTGTACGCCTGCCGCACCACCCGCATCGCCCGGCCGTCCAGCGAGAACTCGTCCAGCTCGACGATCGCCTCGTCACCCAGCTCCAGCGCGTCCAGCCCGTGCCGGGCGTAGATCACCCCGGCCTCCTCGGAGGCGCCCATCACGGCCGGCGCCCAGGCGTGCTCGCGGGCCTCGGACAGCCAGGCGTCGATCGCGCCCGGCCAGGCCTCCGGGTCCCCGATCGGGTCGCCCGAGGCCAGCGAGACACCGCCGACCACCCGGTACGTCACGGCCGCCTTGCCGCTGGGGGAGAAGACCACCGCCTTGTCCCGGCGCAGCGCGAAGTAGCCCAGCGAGTCCCGCTCGCCCTGCTTGTCCAGCAGCCCGCGCAGCTGCGCCTCGTCCTCCGGGGTCAGCAGCTCCTTGTTCCGGGGGCTGCGGAACGCCACGTAGAGCACCAGCAGGAACAGCACCGCGCCCATCGCGTTGATGATGGCGTTCACCCAGGTCGGCGCGGCGATCACCGAGCGCAGGTGCTCGGACGGCGTGATGGTGATCATCCGGCCGACCGAGTAGCGGAAGAGGTCCCAGAAGTCGGCGCCGGTGAGGTCGTTGGTCAGCCAGACCAGGAACGCCCCGACCACGCCGCCGAAGGCCAGGCCGCCGACGAAGGTGGCCGCCGCGGTCTTCGGGTTGGACTCGTCGCCCTTGGAGGTGAACTCCTTCCGGCCGACCAGCAGCGCCAGCACGAACAGGCAGGTCAGCACGGTGGAGACGTAGTTCAGCGGGTGCCGGTTGAAGCCGCCGTCCGGCAGCGCCATGGCGATCAGGTACAGCACCGCGAAGAGCCCGGAGAGCGCGACGTTGAAGATCCACGCGGCCCGCTTGCGCCGCCGCATCGCGATCGCCAGGAAGACCGACAGCACCACGCTGGCGAGGCCGGAGGTCAGCAGGTACGGGGTGAAGTACTCGCCCTCGTTGTGCGTCTCCACCTGGTCCCGGAACGGCGCCAGCAGCACCGTCACCAGGTTCAGCAGGGCCAGCAGCCGCAGGTACCAGACGGTGGCCACGGCGGCCCGCGGCCGCCAGCGGTCACGCATGACAACCGGCCAGGGCGCGGCGGACGGCTCCGACTTCACAGTGGACGACACAGCTCAATTCCAAACGATCAGATGGTGGGGCGCATCCGCACACGGCCCGGCGCCGGGCGCCCGCACGGGCCCGACGGACTGACCAGCGGCCCGGACGCCGCGGCCGGGAACCGGCGAAGGGGCAGCCAACTCCATGGTTCCCCACCCCGGATGAGAATTGCGTGAACCCGGTAGCGGATTCCCACCCCCGCCGAACGGCGGGGGTGCCACCCCGCCACCCGTTCGGCGCCCCGCCCCCGCTGGCCCTAATCTCAAGACGGTTGGAACAGACTGCACCGAGCAGCCTGCGCCCAGCGGACCGGCGGCCCCGGCCGCCCGAACCGAGGAGGGACCATCACCACCACCCGCGTCCTGATCGTGGACGACGAGATCCTGGTCCGTTCCGGGCTCGGCCTCATCGTCGGATCCGCCCCCGATCTGGAGGTGGTCGGCGACTGCTCCGGCGGCCAGGCCGAGCAGTACGTCCAGCGCCTGCGCCCGCACGTGGTGCTGCTCGACATCCGGATGCCCGACCTGGACGGCATCTCGGTGCTGCGCCGGCTGCGCGCCCTGCCCGACCCGCCCGCCGTGGCGATGCTCACCACCTTCGACACCGACGAGTACATCGGCACCGCGCTGCGGGCCGGGGCCTCCGGCTTCCTGCTCAAGGACACCGCCCCCGACCAGCTGGTGCACGCCGTCCGGGTGCTCGCGGCCGGCGGCAACATCCTCTCCCCGACCGTCACCCGCACCGTGATCGGCGGCTACGTCGACGGCGGCGGCCCGGACGCCGAGGCCGCCTCCCTGGCCCGCACCCTCACCGGCCGCGAGCTCGACGTGCTGGCGCTGCTGGGCGAGGGGCTGTCCAACGCCGAGATCGCCGACCGGCTGTTCCTCGGCACCGGCACCGTGAAGGACCACATCAGCGCGATCCTCGGCAAGCTCGGCGCCGCCAACCGCGTCCAGGCCGCCGTCATCGCCCACCGGGCCGGTCTGGTCCGCCCGAAGCCCGGCGACGGGGCATGACCGCCGGCCCACCCTCCGCCAGACGCTGGCCGGCCTGGCTCACCGCGCCCTGGCTGATGCTGCTGACGCCGGCCCTCTACTCCCTGGTGGACGCCGCGCTGGTGGCCCGGGACGCCCCCTGGTGGCAGGTCCTGCTCTCGGTGCTGGCCGCCGTGGTGCTGCTCTGGCGCCGGCGCTTCCCGGTCACCGTGCTGCTGCTGACCATGCCCGGCAGCTACGTCGACGACATCTGGCTCGCCCCGATCACCGCCGTCTACACGGTGGCCGCCGAACGCTCCAGCCCCCGGGTGGTGGTGCCCTGCGCCACCCTCTTCGCTCTGGTCGAGTTCTTCCACTGGCCGCTCTCCGAGCAGTCCTTCACGCTCAGCCGGGACACCGCGCTGTACGCCATCCAGTCCGTGATGCTGGCCGCCGGCCCGGCCGCCACCGGGATGCTCTCCCGGACCCGCCGGGAGCTGGCGGCCCGGCTGGACGAGCTGACCCGCGGCCAGGAGCGGGAGAGCCGGCTGCTCGCCGAGCGGGTGCTGCTCAGCGAGCGCGGCCGGCTGGCCCGGGAGATGCACGACGTGGTCTCGCACCAGGTCAGCCTGATCTCCATCCAGGCGGGCGCGCTCCAGGTCAGCACCGCCGACCCCGCCGCCGTGGCCACCGCCCGGACCATCCGGGAGCTCGCCGTCCGCACCCTCGAGGAGCTGCGGCAGATGGTCGGCGTGCTGCGCGCGGCCGGCTCCCGGCCGGACGCCCCGCTGGCCCCCCAGCCCCGGCTGGCCGACCTGCCCCGGCTGATCGAGGAGAGCGGCCTGGCCGCCGAGGCCGAGCTCGTCCCCGGCGACCGCCCGTGGCCGGAGGCGGTCGAACGGGCGGCCTACCGGACCGTGCAGGAGGCGCTCACCAACATCACCAAGTACGCCCCGGACGCCGCCGTGCACGTGAGGGTCCGGGCCCGGGGCCGCCGGCTGCGGGTCGAGGTGCGCAACGACGCCCCGCCGGTCCGGCCCGCCGAGACCCTGCCGGGCGGCGGCCACGGCCTGGTCGGCCTGCGCGAGCGCGCCCAGCTGCTCGGCGGCAGCCTCCTCGCGGGCCCGACCTCCGACGGCGGCTTCGAGGTGCGCGCCGACCTCCCGGCCGGCCGGAGCTGACCGGCGCGGGCCCCGGGGCGGGTCCCCGGGGCCCGGGGCCTGGAGCCCCGGCGGGAAACCCGGGGCAGGAAACCCGGACCGGGAAACCGGGACAACAAGAAAGCCCCGCAGATCCGAAGATCTGCGGGGCTTCGCTGTGCGCGAGGGGGGAGTTGAACCCCCACGCCCTTTCGGGCACTGGAACCTGAATCCAGCGCGTCTGCCTATTCCGCCACCCGCGCATGGGTGTTTGTCGTGGTTGCCAGCCGATCAGCCGACCCGCTCGGTACCATGTGGTCTTCGCGGCTCTTCGATCCGGCTCCCTTGCGGGCGCCCCTTCCGACGTGGAAAACAGTAGCACGACCGGGGGGCCACCTCCGAATCCGTTTCCCGGGGAGGCCGAGCGCATCCGAACGGATGCCCGGCGAACAGGCGAGCGAGGGATGAGGGCCCGCTCCGGCGGGTAGCCCTGGCGTGCCGCCGCCGCAATGCGTCACCCTGTGTGTCCGGGCCCACCCCCGGGCACCACACGCTCCGGGAACCGTACGGAGGGCCCGGGCGTGGATACGATCAGTACGGAAGTACCGCAAGTAGGCGCGACCGGCTCCCGGGCCCGGTCGGCGGACAGGCGAACGAACCCTGGAAGGGGGTGCCCCATGGGAGTGCTGAAGAAGTTCGAGCAGCGGCTCGAGGGTCTCGTCAACGGCACCTTCGCCAAGGTGTTCAAGTCCGAGGTCCAGCCCGTGGAGATCGCCGGTGCGCTGCAGCGCGAGTGCGACAACAACGCGAGCATCTGGAACCGCGACCGCACCGTCGTGCCCAACGACTTCATCGTCGAGCTGAGCCCGCACGACTACGAGCGCCTGAGCCCCTACTCCGGCCAGCTGGGCAGCGAACTGGCCGGCATGGTCCGCGAGTACGCGGACGCCCAGCGGTACTCCTTCATGGGCCCGCTCCAGGTGAACCTGGAGAAGGCCGACGACCTCGACACCGGCCTGTACCGGGTGCGCAGCCGCACGCTGGCCGCCGACGAGCCGCAGCAGCAGCCCCCGGCGCAGCCCGCCGCGGGCTACGGCCGCCCGCCGGCCGCCCCGGCCCCCGGCGCACCGTGGCAGCAGCCGGGCGCCGCCCCGTACAGCGCGCCCCCGCCGCCGGCCGCACCCCCGACCATGCCCCCGGGTCCGCCCGCGCCGGGCGGCGGCAACGTCCGCCCGTTCCCGGGCGCCGGCCACGGCACGTCCGTCCGGCGCTGGATCGAGGTGAACGGCGCCCGCCACCAGATCACCGGGAACGCCTGCGTGCTCGGCCGCTCCACCGAGGCCGACGTGCGGATCGACGACCCCGGGGTCTCCCGCAAGCACGCCGAGATCCGGCCCGGCACCCCTTCGATGGTGCTCGACCTGGGGTCCACCAACGGCATCGTGGTGGACGGACAGCACACCCAGCGCGCTACGCTCCGCGACGGCTCTCGAATCGTCGTGGGCTCCACCACCATCGTTTACCGACAGGTCGAAGGGTAGTGTCCGGTTTGTTCGCGCGCTTCGCTCACTCACGGGCGGCCCGGTCATGTCTGAACTGACCCTCACGGTCATGCGGCTGGGCTTCCTCGCCGTCTTGTGGCTGTTCGTGATCGTCGCGGTCCAGGTGATCCGCAGCGACCTGTTCGGGACCAGGGTGAACCCCCGTTCCTCCCGTCGGGGCGCCGCCCCGGCAGCCTCGGCCACCGCGGTCACCGCGCCGAACCCCGTCGCCGGCCGCGGCCCGCAGGGCCAGTCCGGCCCCGCCGCCGCGCAGCAGACCCAGGGCGGCGGCCGCCGCCGCGGTGCCCCGACCCAGCTCGTCGTGGTCGCGGGTTCGCTGGCCGGCACCACCGTCGCGCTGCAGGGCCAGACCATCACGCTGGGCCGGGCGCACGACTCCACCATCGTGCTGGACGACGACTACGCGTCCTCCCGGCATGCCAGGATCTATCCGGATCAGACTGGGCAGTGGACGGTCGAGGATCTAGGCTCCACCAACGGCACCTATCTGGACCGGCAGCGCCTGACCGCGCCGACCCCGCTCCAGCCGGGCATGCCGATCCGTATCGGCAGGACCGTCATCGAACTGCGGAAGTAGTAGCGCATGAGGGACAGCATCCCGTCCATGACCCAGAGGGGGGCTCAGGTCGCATGACCCTGGTGCTGCGCTTCGCCGCCGGCTCCCACAAGGGACTGATCCGGGAGGGGAACGAGGACTCCGGCTACGCCGGGCCGCGGCTGCTGGCCGTGGCCGACGGCATGGGCGGCGCCGCGGCCGGTGAGGTCGCGTCCTCCGAGGTGCTCGGCTCGATCGTCCGCCTGGACGAGGACGTGCCCGGCGCCGACCTGCTGACCCTGCTCGGTGACGCCGTCCAGGGCGCCAACGACCGCCTCCGGCAGATGGTCGAGGAGGACCCGCAGCTGGAGGGCATGGGCTGCACCCTCACCGCGATGCTCTGGACCGGGCAGCGGATGGGCCTGGTGCACGTCGGCGACTCGCGCGCCTACCTGCTGCGGGACGGCGCGCTGGTGCAGATCACCCAGGACCACACCTGGGTGCAGCGCCTGGTCGACGAGGGCCGGATCACGCCCGAGGAGGCCGAGACCCACCCGCAGCGCTCGCTGCTGATGCGCGCGCTGGACGGCCGCGGCCAGGTCGAGCCCGACCTGTCGATCCGCGAGGTCCGGGCCGGCGACCGCTACCTGATCTGCTCCGACGGCCTCTCCGGCCCGGTCAGCCACCAGACCCTCCAGGACACCCTCGGGAGCTTCTACGCGCCCGAGCAGACCGTGCAGGAGCTGATCCAGCTCGCGCTGCGCGGCGGCGGTCCGGACAACATCACCTGCATCGTGGCGGACGTCCTGGACGTCGGCGCCACGGACACCATGAGCGGCCAGTTCAACGACGTCCCGGTGGTGGTCGGCGCGGTCGCCGAGACCCCGCCGTCCTCGGCCGCCGCCGACCGGTCGATCGCCGACACCCCGGCCGGCCGGGCGGCCGGCCTCGGACGCTCCCCGCAGGGCGCCTTCGGCCCCGCCGAGGGCTACGACGGCGGCTACGGCGCCGCCCCGGCGGGCTTCGGCCCGGCCGAGGGCTACGGGTACGGCGCGGCCGAGCCCGCGGCCTACGGCACCGAGGAGCCCGACGAGGAGCAGGCGCCCAAGCGCAAGGGCAAGGCGCTCAAGTTCTCGCTGGTCACCCTGGTCACCCTCGGCCTGCTCGGCGGCGCCGGGTTCTTCGGCTACCAGTGGACCCAGGGCCAGTACTACGTCGGCGTGGACGGCGACCACGTCGCGGTCTACCAGGGCCTGAACCAGAGCCTGGCCGGCCTGAGCCTGTCCTCGGTGCACACCTCGTACAAGGACGTCGAACTCAAGTACCTGCCGCAGGACCAGCGCACGCACGTGACCAACACCATCTCGGCGACCAGCTTCGGCGACGCCGACGCCACGGTGAAGAAGCTGGCCGAGCAGGCCCAGTTCTGCCACCGCGTCGCCGACGCCCGGGCCACCGCGGCCAACCCGTCGGCCAACCAGCCCGCCGGCACCCCGGCGACCGGACAGCCGACCGCCGGACAGCCCACCGCCGCCGCGGTGGCGCACGCCGGGTTCCGGACCGCCACCTCGCCCAGCCCGTCCGCGACGGGCCGGGCCCCGGCGGCGGCCGCGCCCAGCGCGACCGCGACCCCCGGCACGGCGACCCCGACCCCGGCACCGAGCTCGGCGGCTCCCAGCCAGAGTGCCGCCGCCCCGGCCGCCGGGCCGCAGGGCGACCTGCCCGGCTTCACCGACGAGGAGCGGCAGAAGGCCGACTCCTGCCCGAAGCCGTGACGGGTGTGACCCGACATAGGCCCGCCCGGTGCGGGCGGCCGTCAGGGAGCGGCCACGACGTGAGCGAGCGAACCATCAAGAGGCGCGTACGGGCGAATGCCCCTGCCGAGCGGAGCAAGGCGGGCGCATGAGCACCTTCGACCTGAGCAACGGCGCGAACCCCCGGTCCGGGAACGTGCCGGCCGACCGCGCCTCGTCCCGGCGCCGGGGCAACACCACCATCTCCCCCCAGGGCACGCCGAACCGGCGCAACACCGAGCTGGCCATGCTGGCCTTCGCGGTGGTGCTGCCGGTGCTGGCGTACGCCAACGTGGGCCTGGCGATGGACGACTCGCTGCCCGCCGGCATGCTCGGCTACGGCCTCGGCATGGGCGCGCTCGCCCTGGTCGCGCACCTGCTGATGCGCCGCTTCGCGCCGTACGCGGACCCGCTGATGCTGCCGATCGCCACCCTGCTCAACGGGCTCGGCGTGGTGATGATCTGGCGGCTCGACAAGGCCGGGAAGCTGCTGCACAACAACTACCCCGCGGCCGCCAACCAGCTGATGTGGTCGGGCCTCGGGGTGGCCTTCTTCATCTTCGTGATGATCTTCCTGAAGGACCACCGGGTCCTCCAGCGCTACACCTACATCTCGATGGCGGCGGCCCTGGTGCTGCTCGCGGCGCCGGCCTTCTTCCCGGCCCGCAAGGAGGACTTCGGCGCCAAGATCTGGATCCGGATGGGCGCCTTCTCGATCCAGCCCGGTGAGTTCGCCAAGATCATCCTGACCGTCTTCTTCGCCGGCTACCTGATGGTCAAGCGCGACGCCCTGGCGCTGGCCAGCCGCCGCTTCATGGGCCTCTACCTGCCGCGCGGCCGCGACCTCGGGCCGATCATCGTGATCTGGCTGCTCAGCCTGCTGATCCTGATCTTCGAGAACGACCTCGGCTCGTCCTTCCTGTACTTCGGCCTGTTCGTGGTGATGCTCTACGTCGCCACCGAGCGGACCAGCTGGATCGTGTTCGGCCTGCTGATGTCGGTCGGCGGCGCGGTCGCGGTGGCCTCCACCGCCAGCCACGTCAAGGTCCGCATCGACGCCTGGCTCGACCCGATGGCCGCCTTCGGGCCCAAGCCGCCACCCGGCTCGACCGAACAGATCGGCCAGTCGCTGATGGCGCTGGGATCCGGCGGGGTGACCGGCTCCGGTCTCGGCCAGGGCCGCTCCTGGCTGATCGACTTCGCCGCCAAGAGCGACTTCATCCTCGGCTCGTTCGGCGAGGAGCTCGGGCTCACCGGCCTGATGGCGATCTTCATGCTCTACGCCCTGCTGGTCCAGCGCGGCCTGCGCACCGCCGTCGCCGCCCGCGACCCGTTCGGCAAGCTGTTCGCCGTCGGCCTCTCCTCGGCGATGGCCCTGCAGGTCTTCGTGGTGGCCGGCGGTGTCACCGGTCTGATCCCGCTGACCGGTATGACCATGCCGTTCCTCGCCCAGGGCGGGTCCTCGGTGGTCGCCAACTGGGCCCTGGTCGCGATCCTGCTGAAGATCAGCGACAGCGCCCGACGTCCCGGGGTGGAGCCCACCCCCACGCCCGAGGTCCAGGGAGTACCCGTCTCGTGAACAAGCCGATCCGCCGGGTCTCGATCTTCTGCCTCGTCCTGATCCTCGCCCTGATGGTGCGCACCAACTGGGTCCAGGGCGTCCAGGCCGAGGCCTGGGCGACCAACAAGAACAACAAGCGCCAGGACTTCGACCGGTACGCCCACCCGCGCGGCAACATCATCGTCGGCGGCCAGCCGGTCACCTCGTCCGAGTTCGTCAACGGCCTGCGCTACAAGTACAAGCGCACCTGGATCGACGGCCCGATGTACGCGCCGGTCACCGGCTACACCTCGGCCTTCCAGAGCACCGGGCTGGAGAACCTGGAGGACGGCATCCTCTCCGGCAGCGACGACCGGCTGTTCTTCCGCAACACGCTGGACATGCTGACCGGGGAGCAGAAGAAGGGCGGCGACGTCGTCACGACGATCAACGCCAAGGCGCAGAAGGCCGCCTTCGACGGCCTGGGCAACAAGAAGGGCGCGGTGGTCGCGCTCGACCCGCGCACCGGCGCGATCCTGGCCCTGGTCTCCACCCCCTCGTACGACCCGAGCACCTTCTCCGGCTTCGAGAAGTCCGACGGCGAGGCCTGGAACAACCTCAACGCCGACACGAACAAGCCGCTGCTCAACCGCGCGCTGCGCGAGACGTACCCGCCCGGCTCGACGTTCAAGCTGGTCACCGCCGCCGCGGCGTTCGAGAACGGCGTCTTCCAGGGCGTCGACGACGTGACCCAGACGCCGAACCCGTACCTGCTGCCGGGCACCAAGACCGAGCTGAAGAACGAGAGCGACAAAGAGCCCTGCGAGAACGCCACGCTCAAGGTCGGCATGGACTGGTCCTGCAACACCGTCTTCGGCAAGATCGGCGCCGAGCTGGGCAGGGACAAGCTGCGGGCGCAGGCCGAGAAGTTCGGCTTCAACAGCACGGTGGACACCCCGGTCCGCTCCGAGAAGAGCATCTACCCGACCGGCTCCACCCCGGACGGCACGGCGATGGACGCGATCGGCCAGCACGACACCCGGGCCACCCCGCTGCAGATGGCCATGGTCTCGGCCGCCATCGCCAACAACGGCTCGCTGATGCAGCCGTACCTGGTCGACCAGGAGCGCTCGGCCACGCTGACCACCATCTCCAAGCACACCGAGAAGCAGTTCTCGCAGCCGATCAGCCCGGCCACCGCGCAGAAGCTGCAGGACATGATGGTCTCGGTGGTCGAGAACGGCACCGGCAAGAACGCCAAGATCCCCGGCCTGACGGTCGGCGGCAAGACCGGCACCGCCCAGCACGGCGAGGACAACGCCGGCCTGCCGTTCGCCTGGTTCACCTCCTACGCCAAGACCCCCGACGGCCAGTCGGTCGCGGTGGCGGTCGTGGTCGAGGACGGCTCCAACAACCGTGACGGCATCAGCGGCGGCCGGCTGGCCGCGCCGATCGCCAAGGCGGTGATGCAGGCCGCCCTCGGCAAGTAGGAGCAAGTAGGAGGCAGCGCCACGGGTGAGGGAAATGTCACGATCGGCACCCCCGTCCGGATACCGGTCTGATATCGGCCGACCGCCGACGCCGGTCCGGCGCGGTGCGACCGGTAGCGTATCCGCAGCAGCGGGTGTGCCCGTTGCCGCCCGCGAGGCGTTGCAGGGTCCTGATCGCAGAACCACCCGGGGCCGGGCCGGCGTCACTCAGAGCGTGCGGGGACACCTACGTCACAACCTCACCGGCGGGTGAGGGAGAGGGTCGGAACTATGGAAGAGCCTCGTCGCCTAGGCGGCAGGTACGAGCTCGGCGGCGTCCTCGGACGCGGCGGCATGGCCGAGGTGTACCTCGCCCATGACACCCGGCTCGGCCGTTCCGTCGCAGTGAAGACGCTCCGGGCCGACATGGCCCGCGATCCGTCCTTCCAGGCCCGCTTCCGCCGTGAGGCACAGTCCGCGGCGTCGCTGAACCACCCCGCCATCGTCGCCGTGTACGACACCGGCGAGGACTACATCGACGGCATCTCCATCCCGTACATCGTGATGGAGTACGTCGAGGGGTCCACCCTGCGCGAGCTGCTGCACTCCGGGCGCCGGCTGCTGCCCGAGCGCGCGCTGGAGATGACGATCGGCATCCTGCAGGCCCTGGAGTACTCGCACCGGGCCGGCATCGTGCACCGCGACATCAAGCCCGCCAACGTCATGCTGACCCGGCAGGGCAACGTCAAGGTCATGGACTTCGGCATCGCCCGGGCGATGGGCGACGCCGGGATGACCATGACGCAGACCTCCGCCGTCATCGGCACCGCCCAGTACCTCTCCCCCGAGCAGGCCAAGGGCGAGCAGGTCGACGCGCGCTCCGACCTCTACTCCACCGGCTGCCTGCTGTACGAGCTGCTGACCGTCCGCCCGCCGTTCATCGGCGACTCGCCGGTCGCGGTGGCGTACCAGCACGTCCGGGAGGAGGCGCAGCCGCCGTCCGCCTTCGATCCCGAGGTCCGCCCCGAGATCGACGCGATCGTGCTGAAGGCGCTCGCCAAGGAGCGCGACTACCGGTACCAGAGCGCCGACGAGATGCGCGACGACATCGAGCGCTTCCTCGACGGCCTCCCGGTGGCCGCCGCCCAGCAGGCCGCCGCGTACGGCATGGGCGGCGCGGCCGGGTACGGCTACGACCAGAACGGCTACCCGCAGAGCGACCCGTACGGCCAGACCAACGTGCTGCCGCAGCAGCCCGGCGGCGGCCCCACCACGGTGCTGCCGCAGGCGGGCGGCCAGGCCGGCTACGGCCAGCAGCCCGGCTACCAGGACGACGGCTACGGGCAGACCTACGCCGGCGGCCCGGGCGGCGGCAACGACGACGGGTACGGCCGCGGCGGCCGGCGCGGCGAGGAGCCGCCGAAGAAGAGCAACACCTCCTGGATCGTGCTGGCGGTCGCCGCCGTGCTGGTCCTGGTCGGCACCTTCTTCGTCGCCCAGGCGATGTTCAGCGACAAGAGCGACGACAAGAAGGACGGCTCCAAGGTCAGCGCGCCGAACCTGGTGGGCAAGACCCTGGCCGAGGCCAAGGCCGCCGCCCAGCAGGCCGGTTCCAAGCTCGTGGTGACCGAGGGCGAGAAGGTCGCCTGCCCGGACGCCAACGTGAAGAAGGACCAGGTCTGCACCCAGAACCCGGCGGCCAGCAGCCCGGTCGCCGAGGCGGGCACGATCACGGTGCAGCTCTCCTCCGGCCCGGCCAAGGCGAGCGTGCCGAAGGTGACCGGCATGACCAAGGAACAGGCCATGAAGGCCCTGGCCGACGCCGGCTTCACCAACATCGCGACGCCCGAGTACAAGGACGACGACACCGCCCCGCTGGAGCAGGTCCTCACCCAGGACCCGGCGGCCGGTGCGGGCGCCGACCCGACCGCGCCGATCAAGCTCACCATCTCGCAGGGCAAGGCCAAGCTCACCGTGCCCAGCGTGGTCGGCCAGCAGAAGGAGGCGGCACAGCAGACGCTGGAGGGTGCCGGCTTCCAGGTCGACGCCTCGAAGACCACGCCGACCAACGATCCCTCCAAGATCAACACGGTTGCCTCGCAGCAGCCGGCGAACGGCAAGGTCCCGGCCAACACGAAGATCGTCCTGACCATCTACAAGGCGCCGGACAAGGCCACCGTCCCGCCGCTGCAGAACGTCAAGCTGCAGGATGCGATCACCACGCTGCAGAAGGCCGGTCTCGGGTACTCCGTCGTGCTGGGCCCGCAGGACCCGAACGCGGTCGTGGTCTCCTCGAACCCCGCCGCCGGCGTCCAGGTGGACCCGAACACCTCCGTCGGCCTGATCACCCGCCCGGCCGATCCGGTGAAAGGGGACACCCCCAACCCCTCACCCTCCAACACCAAAGGGAACAACTAGCCCCCCGTGGTTCCCGTTCCTCCGCGGAACGGGGACCGGGGGCTGACGCCCCGGACAGCCCGAGGGCCCGTCGCCACCACGGCGACGGGCCCTCGGGCGTTTCCGTCCGGCCCCGTGCGGTGCAGTACGGCCCCGCGTGGCGCAGGACGGACCCGGACGGTGCAGGACGGTGCAGGGCCGCCGTCAGTGCCGCAGCTCGGGCGGCGGGGTGCGCTTCGCGTCCACGTCGTCCACCCGGACCAGGCTGCCCCAGACGGCCATCCGGTAGCGCGAGGTGTACACCGGGGTGCAGGTGGTCAGCGTGATGTAGCGGCCGGGGGCCTCGTAGCCGGACCCCTTGGGGACGGGCGCGACGATGCCGGTGTCGTACTTGGACGTCTCCGGCAGGGTGTTGTCGACCTGGTAGACGTACCACTTGTCCTTGGTCTCGACCACGATCGCGTCGCCCTTGCGGACCGCGTCCAGGTCGTGGAACTTCGCCCCGTGGCCGTCCCGGTGGGCGGCCAGCGCGAAGTTGCCGGCCGCGTCCCAGGGCATCGCCGCCCGGTACGGCTGCTCGTACACCCCGGCGACGCCCTCGGCCAGGGTGGCGCTGTCGGTGCCCATCCGGATCAGCACCTGGTAGTCCTTGCCCATCGCCGGGACGTGCAGGAAGCCGACGCCGTCCCCCGCGCCGTAGGCCGGCCCGGGCGTGCCGGGCGTGCCGGGCGTGCCGGGGGAGGCCGTGGCCCCGGGCGCGGAGGGCGGGGGAGCGGCGGCGGTGGGGCCGGCCGCCCAGGCGCTGCGCAGGTCGTCGGCGGCCTGCGCGGCGGACGCGTCCGCCTGCACGTTGGTCCACCAGAGCGAGTACGCGACGAACAGGCCGAGCAGCACGCCCAGCGTGATCAGCAGCTCGCCGAGGACGCCCAGGGCGGCCAGCGCGCGGGCCCTCCCCCGACGGGCGGGCGGCGGGGGAGCGGAGGGGGCCTCCTCGGCCGCCGGTTCCGCCGTCTCGTCCTGGGTCGTCACTCTGCTCCCCCTCGTACCTGTCCACCGGTGCGACGGCCGTCCGCCGCACCCGCCCCGGCTAGCCGGTGAGTCCGGCCGGCTTGCCCTGGCTGCGCGGCCGTTCCTCGGTCATCTTGCCAAAGAGGATCAGCCGGGCCTTGGAGCTGAACTCCGGGGTGCAGGTGGTCAGGGTGATGTACCGGCCGGCCTGGCTGAACCCGGAGCCGTTGGGCACCGGCTTGATCACGCTCACGTTCGACGGCGGGGTCTCCGGGATGCCGCCGGTGATCTCGTAGGTGTAGTAGGCGGTCGCCGTCTCCACCACGATCTTGTCGCCCTTGGTGAGCTGGTTGATGTGCCGGAACGGCTCGCCGTGGGTGTTGCGGTGCGCGGCCAGCGCGAAGTTGCCCGTCTTGTCGGCCGGCATCCCGGTGCCGGTGTAGTGGCCGACCAGGCCCTTGTCGAGCACCGCCGACTTGGAGGTGCCCTCGGCGATCGGGAACTTCAGGCCCAGCTTCGGCAGATAGATGATCGCGAAGCCCTTGCCGGGCTCGAAGGTCTCGGGTTTGGCCGGATCCGGCGCCGGCTGTCCGGGGGCGCCGGGGGCCGCCTGCCCGGAGTCGAACTGCTGCTCCAGCTGGTTGCGGGCGCCGTTGGCGGCCGCGTCGGCCTGCACGTTGGTCCACCAGAGCTGGTACGAGACGAAGAGCAGCATCACCAGGCCGAGGGTGATGCACAGCTCGCCGACGAAGCGGGCGGCCACCACGCCCACCGACTCCTTCGGACGCGGCGCTCCCCCGCCGGCGCGTGCGCCCGCCCGGCGGCGCCCGCCGCCCGAGCGCACCGACATCCGGCCCTGGGCGGCGCGCCGCCGCTCGGCCCGGCCGCCGGTGGGCGGCTGGTCCGCGCCGGCGGCAGGCGGCGGCAGGCGCAGCTGGAGGGTCTGGTCGGCCAGCCAGGGGTACTCGGGCCGCCCGGGGCCGTCGTCGGCGCCGTCCGGGCCGTCCTGCCGGGACTGGGAAGGGTGCTGGGGCTGCTGGGCCTGCTCGTAGACGCCCCAGCCGTCCTCGGCCCCGCCCTGGGCCGGGAGCGGCTGTGTCCGGTACTGCTCGTGGGGCTGCTGGTACGGGCCCTCCAGGGGGGACCCGTACGGCCCGCCCTGGCCCTGACCCTGGTCCTGGAGCTGGCCCTGCACGTGGACTTGGCCCTGGCCCTGGCCCTGGCCCTGGGCGTAGCCGTACTGGCCGCCCCCGGACGGGAGGCCGCCGTACTGGCCGCCCTGCTGCGGGCCGCCGCCCGCCTGGTAACGCCCCTCCGGACGCACCGCGGTCACGCCGCTCAGCCCCGGCCGATCACCGGGGCGAGCCCGGCCGAACGGCCGACGGCCTGCGGATCACCGCACTCGGCCAGCCAGTTGGCGAGCATCCGGTGCCCGCCCTCGGTGAGCACCGACTCCGGGTGGAACTGCACGCCCTCGACCGGCAGTTCGCGGTGGCGCAGGCCCATGATGACGCCGCTCCCGGTCCGCGCGGTGACCACCAACTCTTCCGGCACGGTGGCCGGTTCGACCGCCAGCGAGTGGTACCGGGTGGCGGTGAGCGGCGAGGGGAGGCCCTCGAAGACGCCGCCGTCCTCGTGCTCGACCAGCGAGGTCTTGCCGTGCAGCAGCTCCGGCGCCCGGCCGACCACGGCGCCGTACGCGACCGCGATGGACTGCAGGCCCAGGCAGACGCCGAACACCGGCAGCCCGATCCCCGCGCAGTGGTGCACCATCTCGATGCAGACCCCGGCCTCCTCCGGCGCACCGGGCCCGGGGGAGAGCAGCACCCCGTCGAAGCCGTTCTCGCCGTCGCGGCGCACCGCGTGGTCGACCGTCACCTCGTCGTTGCGCACCACCTCGCAGGTGGCACCGAGCTGGTAGAGGTACTGGACCAGGTTGAAGACGAAGCTGTCGTAGTTGTCGACGACCAGGATGCGGGGCGGGGTCGGCTGAGTGGTCATTCGCGTGCTGTCTCCGTGGGATGCGGGGGCTGGAGGGAAGAACGGGGCCGCCGGTCAGCCGGCTGCGCCGTCGCCGCCGTCCACTGTGACGTCACCGAAGGGGAGCAGCGGTTCCGCCCACGGGAAGACGTACGTGAAGAGGAGGTAGACCAGCCCCAGGACGAGGAGCAGCGAGATGATGGCCCGGACCAGGGTGTTCCCCGGCAGATGACGCCAGATCCAGCCGTACATGGTGCTCCCTCGACGCAACGGACTGGGGTCAAGAGTAGACCCGTGATCCAGTCCCGCGGGGCGCGCTTCCCCCCACCGGGCGTCCGCCCGTTCCCGACCGGCCCGCGCCGGTGCTACTGGCCGCCGGCCGAGCGCAGGTCGACGGTGCCGGAGTAGCCGGGCAGGCCGAGGTCGCCGCTCTCCTGGACCTTCCAGCCCAGCCCGTACGCCTGTACGTACTGCAGGTAGTTGCGGATGGTCGGGTCCGCCTCGACCGCCGACCGGAGCGCGTCGGTCTTCCCGACGGCCTTGACCACGTAGGGCGGGGAGTAGACCCGCCCCTGGAGCAGCAGGGTGTTGCCGACGCAGCGGACGGCGCTGGTGGCGACCAGCCGCTGGTCCATCACCTGGACGCCCTCGGCGCCGCCGCGCCACAGCGCGTTGACCACCGCCTGGATGTCCTGCTGGTGGATGACCAGGTCGTTGACGCCGGGCTCGGGCACGCCGGGGATGCGCGCGGTGGCGTTCGGCGGGGCGTCGTTCAGGGTGACGGTGAGACCGGGGCCCTGCAGCGGCTCCAGTGCGGCGGACTGCTGCAGCGAGTCCAGCCGGGCGGCGTCGGCCGGGTTCCCGCCCTGCTGCTCGGTGAGCTCCTGCGAGCGGTCCTGGAGATCGGCGAGCTGCGCCTGGGACTGCTGGTTCTGCGAGCTGCGCTGGCGTATCACGTCACTGAGGCTGAGCAGCGAGTTGTCGGTGCGCAGGTCGGTCCCGCGGGCGGTCTGCGCGCTGATGTAGAAGAGCAGTCCGGCGAGCGCGAAGACCGCGCAGGTCAGGGCACGGCCGACAATTCGGGTGCCGGAGGCACGGGTATGCGGAGGCCGAGGGGGAATCGACAAATTAGTCACCGTACCCTTATCTCCTTAAGACCCGCCGAGCCACTACGCTAACGGACGCCGGTGGCATGTGCGGGGGCGGTCCCCAGAGCGTTCTCCACAACCGCCGCTGCCGGCCGCCCCGCCCCGCTGAACCCCTGCGCGGTCTCACAGCGCATCGACAGGAGAGCTCCTCGTGCCGAAGTCTCGACTCCGCAAGAAGTCCGATTACACCCCGCCGACCACGGCCACGGTGAAGATCAGCTCGGGCCGCGGCTGGGTCGCACCGCTGATGCTGGCCCTGTTCCTGATCGGGCTGGTGTGGATCGTCACCTACTACGTGACCAGCGGCAGCTGGCCGGTCGAGAGCTGGCACAACTGGAACATCCTGGTGGGCTTCGGCTTCATCGCGGCGGGGTTCGGCGTCTCCACCCAGTGGAAGTGACGCCGGGGCTCCGACCCTAGGCAGCATCCGGCCGCCCCGGGAGGTTCTCCCGGGGCGGCGCTGCGGTGTGCCCGGACGCCGGCCCGGGGCACCGCTCCGGACTTCCACGGTCCGGTTATCCCGCTTATCGCGCTTATCCACATGGTTATCCACACTGGGGAAAAGTCCCGCCGCCCTGTGGATAACTCGCGCCCGGCGACCTTTCCACACCCTCGTCCGTGGTCCCCCGAATGCCGGATCCACACAGCGGGACACGCGTAGAACGGCTCTCCACAGCCCACTCCCCCAACTGGCTGTGCACTACTCCCCACCCGCTGTGGACAAACGTCCGGACACCGGCCGGGTGCGTCACCCGCCGTACCAGGCCGTCCCGACCAGGACCATCAGCAGCACCACACCCGCCATCCCGGCCACCGTCAGCACCTGGACGGCCACCCGGTGCTCCCGCGGCGCGTACATCAGCCCGACCGCGGTCAGCGCCCCGGCGACCAGACCGCCGAGGTGCGCCCGCCAGTCGATGTTGGGCACCGAGAACGTGATCACCAGGTTGAAGACCAGCAGGGCGATCACGGGCGCCAACGGCGTCCGTGTCCGCCGGTACATCACCAGGGTGGCGCCGAGCAGGCCGAAGAGGGCGCCGGAGGCCCCCAGGGACTGCAGGAAGTCGCCCGCCACCAGGAAGGCGAACGCGCTGCCGGCCAGCCCCGAGAGCAGGTAGAGCGCCAGGAAGCGGAGCCGGCCGAGGGCCTGCTCCAGGGCGGGTCCGATCACCCAGAGCATCACCATGTTGGTGAGGATGTGCCAGGGCTGGACGTGCAGGAAGGTGGCCGTCAGCAGCCGGTACCACTGGTCCGGCCCCTCGGCGACCCCGACCGGGAAGCCGGTGAACTGCGTCCCGACGCTGAACAGCGAGAGGTCCCCGGCCAGCCACGGCTTCAGCACGTAGGCGGCGAGGACGAAGACCACCAGGTTGATCGCGACCAGCACCTTGGTGACCAGCGCGCCGTCCGCGGTCAGCTGCCCGCCGAACCGGGTGGTCGCCTGCCGCACCTCCCGGCCGCCGCCGCGGACGCAGTCCGGGCAGTGGAAGCCCACCGAGGCGCTCACCATGCAGTCCGGGCAGACCGGCCGGCCGCACCGGGAGCACCCGATGCCGGTCTCCCGCTCGGGGTGGCGGTAGCAGCGCGCCGGTCCGGCCGCGCCGGCGGGCTCCGGGTTCCGGTCCGTCGGCGGCCTCGGCTCGTCCGGAAGCATCAGCGGTTTCCCCTTCTCGCACGCCTGCTACGCGACCCCGGAGACCCCGCCGAACGGGTACCACCGGGATCGCCAGCGTACTGCGGCGCAATCCCCGGCGGGCGATCCCCGGCGGCCCTCCTCACGCCGCCTCCCCCGGCCCCACCCCCACTCCCGCCCGCGCGCGCAGCGCCCCGCGTACGGCCCACCCCGGCGTGCCAGCGGACAAATATGGATGCATGATCAGCATTCAGGTGGATATGTGCATAAAGGACGCCACCCAGGAGGAGAGACTCGTGACCCGTTTGGACTCAGCTCGTGAGACGGCCGGCAAGACCCGGGACACCCTCGCGCCCTACGCCGCCACCGCCAAGGAAACCGTGGTGCACTTCGCGGACGGCGCCAAGCAGCGGCTGGGCCCGGCCGTGGACGCCATCGGGCCGAAGGCCGCCCACGCCGCCCACAGCGCCCGCGTCCAGTACGACAAGCGCATCGCCCCGCAGCTCGGTCACGCCTTCGCCAGCCTCCCGCCCGAGGCCCAGCAGAACGCGCTCAAGGCCCTGCACCGCGCCCAGGAGGCCGCACTGGCGGCCCGGATCTCCGCCACCCGCGCCGCCGACCAGGCCCGCACCACGGTCGGCCCGAAGGTCGCCTACGCGGTCGGCGAGGCCCGCGCCGTCGTCGTCCCGGTCGCGCAGGAGGCCCAGACCCGCGGTGCCGCCGCGCTGACCGCCCTGCAGGGCAACGTGACCTCCGCCGAGATCAGCGAGCTGGCCGCGCGGAACGTCAGGAAGCAGCACCGCAACGCCTGGGCGACCGGCCTCGCGGTGGCCGGTGCCGTCGCGATCGGCAGCGGCGTCGTGGCCTGGCAGTGGTGGCGGCACCACAGCAACCCGGAGTGGCTGGTCGAGCCCCCGGCCGACACCCCGCCCGCCGCCGAGGCCCGGCGCACCGGCTCCCACGCCGCGAGCAGCCCGGCCGAGGCCCAGACCGACTCCCCGCCCGCCACGCCGCTGAACGGGTCCGGCGCGGGCTCCGCGGCCGGCGAAGGCCCCGAGGCCGCCGAGCCCCGCTCCGAGGCCGGTACCGCCGCCCCCAAGCCGGGCCCGCCGCCCGGCAAGCCCGCCCCCGGCGACGACCGCCCGAAGCCGCACGACCCGCGCAAGCCGCACTGACCCGGCCCGCACCCCCGCGAACGCCGATCGGCCGCTGACCCGGATTCAGGTCAGCGGCCGATCGGCACTGCGACTGTGGAGCTTAGGAGACTCGAACTCCTGACATCTGCCTTGCAAAGGCAGCGCTCTACCAACTGAGCTAAAGCCCCTCGACGGCACTGCGCGCACCGCCGGGCACTAGCGTACCGGGTTCCGGCGCGAATCCCACGCCCGTCCCGGAACCTCCCTCTCCGGAAGGTCCTCGGAATCCGGCCGGCCCGGTCACCCGACCGGGCCGGCCGGCCCGGGAGGCGCCGTGCGGCGCCTCCGAAGATCGTCGATCGTCAGATCGTCCGTGGCCTCAGCGACCGGCCGGAACCGGGTCGGTGGCCTCGGTCCACAGGTCCTGCTCGGCGCGGTCCGCCTGGACCTGACGGTAGACAAAGAAGCCGCCGAGGGCGACCAGGGCGACCAGGAGAAGCTTCTTCACCGCGGGACCTCGTCCTTCTTGCGTAGCGGACTCAACAGCCGTGCTCCGGCCGGACGGCCGGGCCGACGAGTCCATGACTTTGTTACGAGCACGAACGGGCGGCCGGGTGCCAGACTGCCCTTGCGGCCGATGATACACACCGGTGTCCCAATCGTGACCAGCCGCCGCTGCCTCCCAACCGACCGGTCCGGCCGGAGGATTGACGCCGCACCTTCTGTCGTACGGTCGGCCTGCCCGGACCGGCCCCGGAGCCGCCGGACACTCCCCGGCCGCGGGCCGCCGGGACCGCCCTTGGCAGCGCCCGCCGCGAGGTCGCCGACCCCTGCTCCGCACGTGCCCACCGGTACGACGCCCGGCCCGGCCACGCGGTTCCCCCCGCGGCCGCGGCGCCCGTCGCGGAAACGCCGAAGGGCCCGGAGCGAGATCGCTCCGGGCCCTTCGCGGTGGTGGGCCTAACAGGACTTGAACCTGTGGCCTCTTCCTTATCAGGGAAGCGCTCT
>NZ_JBEYVJ010000101.1:0-24019 GCF_040643935.1 Kitasatospora sp. NPDC047058
TGCTGACTCAACCGCTGGATGCGGCGTCGGGCGCGTTGCTGGGCACCGGCTTCTCGGTGCTGGGGGCGCGGGGCCGCGGTCGGCAGGGGTAGGATCAGGTGACCACCTCGGCCAACGGGTCGTTGCCGATCTCCTCCGGTAAAGACTGATCGATGTACTGGGCCTGTCCTCCGCCGCTGCGCCGGCTGGGCACCACCAGACGGCGGGCCAGCGCGTTGGCCGCCTCGGCGCCGTGGTCGCTGCGCACCACGTGCAGGCAGAGGTCGATTCCGGCGGCCGTGCCGGCCGAGGTCAGCACGTCGCCATCGTCGACGAAGAGCTCCCGCGGGTCGACGTGGACCCGGGGGTAGCGCTTGGCCAGGGTCGGCGCGTACATCCAGTGCGTGGTCGCCGGGCGGCCGTCCAGCAGACCGGCGGCGGCGAGCACGAACGCGCCGGTGCAGAGGCCGATGATCCGCGCGCCCTCGTGGTGCGCCTTGCGCAGCGCGGTGATCGCCTCGACCGGCGGCGGCTGCGAGATCGAGCGCCAGGCCGGCACGACGATCGTGCCCGCCCGGGCCAGCGCCTCCAGCCCGTACGGCGCCGAGAGCGTCAGGCCGCCGGTGGTGGCGAGCGGCCCCTCCTCCCCGGCGCAGACCAGCAGGCGGTAGCGCGGGACCCCGGCGTCCTGGCGGTCGACGCCGAAGACGGAGAGCGGGATCGAGCTCTCGAAGATCGGTGCGCCGCCGAAGATCAGCACGGCGACGGTCTCGCGCCGGCGCCGGCCGGACAGCTTCCGCGGGGCGGCGGCCAGCACGGCCGTCGAAGACCCGTTCGTGCCGGACCCGCCGACGGCTCCGTGGCCGGCCGGGCCGTGGCCGCTGCCGCCCAGGCCGCCGAGCGGACCGGCCGTGGGACCGGCGCCCGGGCCCGCCATGGCCCCCGGCGTCAGGCCGGTGGAGGGGGAGACGGGGGCCGCGCCGCCGGAGAACACCGGGTACCCGGTGTCGTGGCCGTGCTGTCCGTACTGTCCCGGGTGGCCCTGCTGGCCGTGCGGCTGGCCGGGCATCGCGCCGGATGCCGCAGCGAGTGCCGGTCCGGTGCCCTGGCCCTGTCCGTGGCCCGGCGTCTGACCCGGCGTTTGGCCCGCACCCTGGCCGAGACTCTGGCCGACGCTCTGGCCGCCAGGTTGGCCGGGAACCGACGCTCCCGGGTGGCCGTTCGCTCCGCCGCCGTGGCCCGCCGTCTGGTTGACGTTCAGTCGGCTGACGCTCCGTCCTGCATGCTCCCAGGCTCCCGGAGAGGCCGGAGTGCCGGACGCCCCCGGTACGGATGGGGCGGAAGTGACGGAGGGGGCCGCAGGGGTCGTAGAGGTGTACGAGGAGTGCGGGGCGGCACTGGAGGCGCCGGAGGAGCGGGGGTTGGCAGTGATGGCCGAGGCGCCGGTGGCTCTCGCGGAACGACCTGCGATGCCGGCCACGGCCTGGCCGCTGTCAGGACCCGCGTCGCTCCTGCTCACCCTGCTCAAGGCGCTCAAGCCCCCTCGGTGGTGTGGTGTGGTGGTGCGGCACTGCTAGCCAAGATCGAAATCTATCGGGTGGACCGTTGCCGTTGTGACAAGTTCACCATCCGACGCTATGTCGACATGGCAATTTGGCGTGATGCATTCGATCACGAAGCGTGGCACCCGTCGACCCTTCTGGGAAGGGGGCCGGTGCAACGGTGGCTGGTTGTCGCGGGGCCGCTGCTGGGGTGTCCGGCTTCGGCATGCCCGGTCGGCGGGTCTGGGCTGCGGCTTTGTCCAAGGGCAGGGGAGCCGCGCAAGATTGACCGAAAATAGGCGGTGCACGGGGAGGCGCACGCCGCCCGTGCCGTGCGCCTCCCTGGCTTCATCCGGCCAGTGCCGAAGCGGCAGAGCTATGGTCGGATCACCCGCGCCACGGTCCTGATGTGACGATCACTGGCCGGCTCGAACAGGCCAACGACAACGCCGCTGCGTTCCGGCTCGCCCAAGCCCGGTCGAACGGCCGGCAGCAACACGTGACCCCCCGGTTCACCGCCGTGCGGTGCGCCCGCACACCGGAGGACGCCCACCGGATCGTGGTCACCCGCCCCTACGGCGAGACCGAACCGGTCGAGGACGAACCGGCGGCCCTGCTGCGCGAGTGCTCCACCGTGCGGCTCACGCTGGAGGACCCGTACGGCGGCCTCGACATGACCCGCCACAGTTACGGCCGCGGCCGGGCGATGGTCGTCATGGTCCGCGAACCGGGCCCGGTCGTACCGCCGCTCCTCGGCGCGCTCCCGGGCTCCGGCGCCCACGGCGGCGGGCAGCTGACGGTCGATGAGGCGTTCGGCGCCGACGAATTCGCCGAGGTCGAGCACGCGATCGTCGAAGGCTTCCCCATCGAGGTCCACCAGCCCTGGACGCGGGGCGCGATGCCGCCCGGGCAGTTGTTGAGCGAACCGGGCCTCCGGGCCCGGCTCGGCCGCATCGACGGGGCGCCGGCCGGGGCCTGCCTCACCTACGACGACGGCCGGGCCACCGGCGTCCACTGGGTCGCGACGCTCCCCGGCCACCGCTCCCGCGGCGTGGCGGGGGCCGTCCTGGAGACCGCTCTGGCCGCCGCCCACCCGAGCGCCCGGCCACCCCGGCTGCCACTCTGCTCCGCGAACCGCTCCACCTCAAGCTCGGCTTCACCGAGCACGGCCGCACCCGCTGGTGGTCGCTGCCGACGCCGCCCGCCCCTCGGCTCCCTGACGCCGTCCGAGAGCGTCACCCGCTCCCCGGCCTGACGACGGAGACTTCTGCCGACGGCGACGCCTGCCGGGGCGCGGCGACCGACGCGCCTGCCGAGGCCGGTGATGGTCGGGCGGAAGAGCGGAAGAGCGGAAGAGCGGAAAGGCGGAAAGGTGGCAGCGGCGCGGGAGGCGCCGCCTCACGGTGAGACGGCCGCGGCCCTCCCGCCGTGAGGCGCGGCAGGGCCGACCCCGAACCACACCGGAGGCGGCGCGAAGCGCGTCCGTGCCGGCCGTTCCACGGCGGGGGCAGCGGCCTCGCGGACGTGGACCGTACGGTCGGCGACGGTGCGGTCGCCGGCCGTGCGGTCGAAGGTCGCGCCGTCGGCAGCCGCCGCGGGCCGGTCGGCTCCGGACCTCAGCCGGTCCGCGACGCCGGGCAACCCCGTTCCGGCGGGGGAGCCGTCGGTACGGGCCGCAAATTCGTCGGAACGGTTTCGGACACCAACTTCCCCGGCCGAGCTCGGGACGGCGCCGATCGCGCCGTTCACGGGAACAGGCGCACGTCGGCCGTCCGGGGCGGACAGCAGGAGCTGCGCGCCGGACCGTGCGCCGGGTAGCGCCGTCACCGCGCGATCCCGGGACCGGAGACTCTCCGGGGCCGCCCCCGCGGACCTCCGGGTGACCGTACGGCCGCCGCCCGCCCGGATCCCCGGCCGTGCTCCCGGCGCACTGCGCGCGGACAGCACCTGCCCGATGGCCTCCGGCAGGCCGGCCGCCTTCAGCGTCGGCCGGTAGCCCGGTTCGGCCCAGGGCCGCCCGTGGTGCAGCCAGACGCTGCGCAGCCCCGCGAGTTCCGCCCCCGCGATGTCGGCCGGGGCGTGGTCCCCGATCATCCAGGTGTCCGTGGTCCAGTCGCCGGTCGGCGGGATTCCGCAGCGCTGGGCGGCGATCTCGAAGATCAGCGGGTCCGGCTTGACGCAGTCCGCCTCCTCCGAGATCACCCAGCCGTCGACCATCGGACCGAGCCCGGTCCGGCGGATCTTCTCCAACTGGGGCCGGGTGCCGCCGTTGCTGACGATGCCGAGCGTCCAGCCCGCCGCCCGGGCCGCCTGCAGCGCCTCGATGTGCCGGGGCGGGCAGTGGATGTGGGAGTTGATGCCGCGCCGGTAGTGGGCGAGCAGGAATTCGAAGGAGTCGTCCAGGCCGTAGCGGCGCTGGGCGGCGGACAGTACGGTGCTGCGCGGTACGTAGCCGCCCCCGTCGATGGTGACCAGCCAGTCGACGTCGCCGGGCGGCAGTCCTCGTTCGGAGAGGAAGTCCTGAGCCCAGGCCCGGAAAGCGGCATCCCTGGGGAGCAGCGTGTTGTCGAGGTCGAGCAGGAGCAGGGGCATGCCGAGCATCGTGCCAGCGGCCGCCTCCATGCACCTGGCAAATGCCAGAGGCCGACGCGAACCCCGGCGAATTGGCTGAATCGGGTGCCGGAGCCACCCCTTCCGACGCCGCGCCGCGAACGACGGCCGGTGACCGGCGGCAACCGATCGTTGTCGATCAATGACAGTCCGGTCACGGTGTCCCGAGGGCCTGTTGCGTCGCCCGGTCCGCTCAGTCAAGCTCCAGGGAACCTCCTTTCCGGAGGGGCGCGATCGTCCACGGGCGGGGGCGCACCGCGACCGGCGTGCGCATCCTCCGTTCGCGGGAACAAAGGCGTTCGGAGGCTTCGCCGCTGGGCTGGGCCTCCCGCCCGTCGTACTCTGAAAGGAATAGGTCACAAACGGTGGTGCTCGGCGTAGACCGACGTCGTTCCGTAGGCGGCCCTGCTGCCCGGGCAGCGTTGTCCTCTCCTGTCGGCCCATCTCCCTCGAAGAGCCTTGAGCCATGGCTGGTTTTGAGTTCTCCCGACCGGTGGAACCGGACGCGGTCCGCGGTGCGGACGCAGTGGCCGTGGGGCGTGGTGGTGAGCCCGGAGGCAGCGGAGACTTGGTGGGAGGACCGGCTGCCGTGGACGCTCGGGCCCTGCCCCGCATCCTTCGCGACCTGGCGCGCTGGAGCCGTCCCGGCGTCCGTAGGCGACACGACCAGCAGTCGGAGCAGCAGCCGGAGCAGCGCCGGGACCGGGAGCCGCACCGAGGCCGGGAGCAGCAGCGTGACGGCCGTGTGGAGCCGACGGTGACCGGCCGCCTCGGTCCGGGTGCCGAGCATCCGGGGAGCGCGGGCCTGCCCAGCGCTCCCGGGGCGCCGAGGCCCGAGGAGACCCCCGACCGGCCGTGCGATCCGGCCTTCCAGCACGGCGTGGTGGTCGGGTTCGACGGCTCGCTGTCGAGCGAGCGCGCACTCGCCTACGCGGTGGGCATGGCCCGTCGCTCGCAGTGCGGCCTGGTGATCGTCCACGTGGCCAACCGGCTGCCCGCCACGGTCTGGGCCGGCTGTGAGCCTCCGGTCTTCGTCGACCTCCCCGACCACCGGACCGAGGTCCTCGGCCTGGAGCTCGCCTGCGCGGACTTCCTCGCGGGCGTTCCCTGGATCCTGGTCGAGCGGGGTGGCGACATCTGCCACGAGATCGAGGAGGTCGGCCGCGAGTACGCCGCTGACGCCATCGTGGTCGGCAGCACGCACGGCCTGCTCGGCAAGCTCTTCGGTTCGGTCTCCGGCCGGCTGGCCCGGCGAGCCAACCGCCCTGTGATCGTCATTCCCTGACGGGCTGCCCGCCCGTCGGTTCAGCGGTCGGGACGGACGAAACCTCCTTCATGTAGGGCGCCGTGTGCGTACGGCACTTCGTGCCCGAACTCCGTGCCCGAACTCCGTGCCCGAGTTCCGTGCCCGGGTTCCGTGCCCACGGCGTCGTTCAGGCGTGCGGCCGGCAGCCCGCTCCGGTTTCTCCGGGGACCGGAGAAACCGGAGAACAGGCTTTCCTCCGGATCGGGCAGCGTCTCAGGAGACGCCCAGCTCCCGGGCGATGAGCATGCGCTGGACCTCCGACGTGCCCTCCCCGATCTCGAGGATCTTGCAGTCCCGCCAGAAGCGGGCGACGGGGTACTCGTTCATGAAGCCGTACCCGCCGTGGATCTGGGTCGCCTCGCGGGCGTTGTCGACGGCGGCCTCGGACGAGTACAGCTTCGCGATTGCGGCCTCCTTCTTGAACGGTTCGGAGTGCAGCAGCCGGGAGGCGGCGTCCCGCCAGGCCAGGCGGGAGGTGTGTGCGCGCATCTCCATGTCGGCGAGCTTGAACTGGATGGCCTGGTTGGCGCCGATGGGCCGGCCGAAGGCCCGGCGCGTGGCGGCGTAGGTGACGGACTGGTCGACGCATCCCTGGGCCAGGCCGGTGGCCAGGGCTGCGATCGCGATGCGGCCCTCGTCGAGGATCCGCAGGAACTGGGCGTAGCCGCGGCCACGCTCGCCCAGCAGGTTGGCCGCGGGAACGCGGCAGTCGGTAAAGGACAGTTCGCGGGTGTCGGATGCGTTCCACCCGACCTTCGAGTACTTCTTCGACACCTGGAACCCCGGGGTTCCGGTGGGAACGATGATGGAAGAGATTTCGCGCTGCGGCGAGGAGAATTCGCCGTCTTCACTCGAACGAGCGATCGGTTCGGTGAGCGCGGTGACCGTCACCAGGCCGGTGATCTCGGTGCCGGAGTTGGTGATGAAGCACTTGGTGCCGTTGATCACCCACTCGTCGGTGTCCGCGTCGTACCGCGCCGTGGTGCGGGTCGCACCGGCGTCGGAGCCGCCCTCGGGCTCGGTCAGGCCGAACGCCCCGAGCATCTCGCCGGAGGTCAGCTTGGGCAGCCACTCGCGCTTCTGCTCCTCCGTCCCGAAGCGGTAGACGGGCATCGCGCCGAGCGAGACCGCGGCCTCCAGGGTGATGGCGACCGAGGAGTCGACCCGGGCGAGCTCCTCCAGGACGAGGCCGAGCGCGAAGTAGTCGCCGCCCATGCCCCCGTACTCCTCGGGGAACGGCAGGCCGAACAGGCCCATCCGTCCCATCTCCCGGACGATCTCGTAGGGGAACTCGTTCTGCTCGTAGAACTCGCCGATCTTCGGTGCGACCACGTCCTGGGCGAACTCGGCGACGGTGCGCCGCAGTTCCTCGTACTCGCTGTTCAGTCGGTGATCGAACATGGGGATCCTCCTGTGGCCCGGCCGGGGTGGCCGCGGGCGTGATCGGGACGACCGTGTGCCGATCCGATGGTGTGACCGGCGCACGGAGTGCGGATTGGAAAGGGGTGGTGCCGTGCGGGGCGGGACGCCGGCCGGGCGGGGCTCCGGCCGGCGGGTGGCCGCGGGAACGCCGGACGGGGCGGCGCGGGGAGGCGCGGGGAGGCGCAAGGGGCGCCGGAGTGAAGGAAGGATCTGGGCGCCGGCGGCCGTTGCGAGCCGCCGGCGCGTCACCCCCGGTCCGCGCCGATCAGTGCCTGAACGGCGCGGGACGGGCTGGGGCGGCCGAGTTGCCGCGCCATCCAGCCGCTGGTGGCGACCAGCGCGCGGAGGTCGACCCCGGTCCGGATGCCGAGGCCGTGCAGCATCCACACCAGGTCCTCGGTGGCCAGGTTGCCGGTGGCGCTCTTGGCGTACGGGCAGCCGCCCAGGCCGCCCGCCGACGCGTCGACCGTGGTCACGCCGCTGCGCAGGGCGGCCAGCGTGTTGCTGAGCGCCTGGCCGTAGGTGTCGTGGAAGTGCACCGCGAGGCTGCCGACCGGTACGCCGGCCGCGGCGAAGCCGTCCAGGAGCGCGGTGACCTGGCCGGGGGTGGCCACCCCGATGGTGTCGCCGAGGCTCAGCTCGGTGCAGCCCATCTCGAGCAGCTGCACGCCGAAGCGGGTCACCTGCTCGACGGGGACGGGCCCCTCCCACGGGTCGCCGAAGCACATCGAGAGGTAGCCGCGCACTCGGACCCCGGCCGCGGTGGCCCGTTCCACCACCGGCCGGAACATCGCCATCGCCTCGTCCGCCGAGCGGTTGAGGTTGCGGCGGGCGAAGGTCTCGGTGGCGCTGGCGAACACCGCGATGTCGGCGGCGTGGTGGGCGAGCGCGCGGTCCAGCCCGCGCTCGTTGGGCACCAGCACCGGGAGCCGCAGACCGGCGTGACGGTCCGGCAGCCCGGCGAGCCTGGGGACCAGCTCCTCGGCGTCGGCGAGCTGGGGCACCCATTTCGGGTGGACGAAGCTGGTCGCCTCGACGGTGCGCAGCCCGGTGGCGGCGAGCCGGGCGATGAACTCGGCCTTGACCTCGACGGGGACCAGGGCGCTCTCGTTCTGCAGCCCGTCGCGCGGTCCGACCTCGTGGATCCGGACCTCCTCGGGCAGGCCGGGGGCGCGGACGGGGTCGGGCAGGCCCAGGTCGAGCGCGTCGGGCTCGTGCGCGGGGGTGGCGGTGCTCATGACCGCACCCCGGCCGCGTCGAGCGCCTGTCCGCCGGCCGCCCCGTCGCCCGCGACGCCTTCCGGGCCGTCCTCGGCCGGGGTGACCACGACCAGCAGTTCCTCCATGGCCACGGTGGCCCCGGCGGTGGCCCGCAGCTCGCTCACGGTGCCGTCGTGCGGGGCGGCGATCACGTGTTCCATCTTCATGGCCTCCAGGACGAGCAGGGGTTGGCCCCGTCGGACCTGCTCGCCGACCGTGGTCTTCACGACGGTGACGGTGCCGGGCATCGGGGCGGTCAGGGCGCCGTGGTGGGCCCCGCCGGCGGCGGCGCTCTCGCCGACCGGGTCGTGGGCGTGCAGCGGCCAGGCGTCGCCGTCGACACCGAGCCAGGTGACCGGCCCGGCCGCGGGGCCGCCGGCGTGGCCGGGGGCGTCGTCGGCGGTCAGGGCGAAGGTCGTCTGCAGGCCGTCGACGGTGAGGTGGAGGCGGTTGCCGGTCCGTACGGCCCGGGCCCGGTGGGCCGGTCCGGAACCGAGCCGGATGTCCACCTCAGGGGTGACGCCGGGGGGAATGTCAGTGGCCTCGGCTACGTTGCCCGCAGTGACCGGACGGATGCACAGCGACACCGGATCCTGGCCGGGGGCCCGGAGTCGATGCGTGGTCCAGGCTGCCTCGCCGCCCAGGCGCCAGCCGGAGGGAAGGGAGAAGGGGTCGGTCCAGCCGCCGCCGTCGGCGGCGGGAGTGAGGTCGAGGTGCCGCGCGAGCGCGGCCGCGTAGTAGAGGAGGTGAGCGGGTGTCGGAGCCTCGGCGGGCCGGGCGTCGGCATCGGCCGTGCCGGCGGCGTCCGCGGTGACGGACGCAGGGGAGTAGGGCGAGGCCAGCAGCGCGGGTTCCTGCTGCGCGGTCTGCTCGACCAGGCCGGTGTCGAGCCGGCCGGCGGTGACCTCGGGGTGTGCGAGCAGTCGTCGGAGGAAGCCCGTGTTGGTGGTGACGCCGAGGATCCGGGTGTCGGCCAGCGCGGCGCGGAGTCGGCGCAGCGCGGTCGGGCGGTCGGGCCCGTACGCGATGACCTTGGCGAGCATGGGGTCGTAGGCGCTGGTGATGACGGTGCCCGCGGTGACGCCGGAGTCCACCCGGACGCCTTCGCCCTGCGGCTCGTCCAGCACCAGGATCCGTCCGCCGGTGGGCAGGAAGTCCCGTTCCGGGTCCTCGGCACAGATGCGGGCCTCGATGGCGTGGCCCAGGAAGGAGACGTCCGGCTGGGAGAAGGTGAGGCGCTCGCCCGAGGCGATCCGCACCTGCCACTCGACCAGGTCCAGCCGCTGGGCCGGGGCGGAGGCCGGGGTGGCGGGCGTGACGGCGACGGCGAGTTCGGTGACGGGGTGTTCCACCTGGAGACGGGTGTTCATCTCCATGAAGAAGAAGTCCCGTACCCCCTCGGTGGGGGCGGGGGAGTCCGGGTCGATGCCGGGGACGATGAACTCCACGGTGCCGGCCCCGGTGTAGCCGCAGGACTCCGCGGCGCGGACGGCCGCGGCGCCCATCGCGGCACGGGTCTCGGCGTTGAGTAGGACGGAGGGTGCCTCTTCGATCAGTTTCTGGTGGCGGCGCTGCAGGCTGCACTCGCGCTCGCCGAGGTGGACGGTGGTGCCGTGGGCGTCGGCCAGCACCTGCACCTCGATGTGGCGGGGCCGGTCGACCCAGCGTTCCAGCAGCAGCGTGTCGTCCCCGAAGGCGGTCCGGGCGACCCGTCGTGCGGCGGCGATCTCGGTCGGGAGGTCGGCGGGGTCGCGTACCAGCCGCATGCCCTTGCCGCCGCCGCCGGCGGACGGCTTGAGCAGGACGGGGTAGCCGATCTCGTCGGCGGCCGCGACGAGTTCCTCGTCGGTGGGCGCGGTCGCCTGGCTGCCGGGGACGACCGGCACGCCGGCGGCACGGACGGCCTCCTTGGCGTTGATCTTGTCACCCATCAGCTCAACCGCGGAGGGAGGAGGACCGATGAAGACCAGGCCGGCGTCGGCACAGGCACGGGCGAAGGAGGCGTTCTCGGCGAGGAAGCCGTAACCGGGGTGGACGGCCTGGGCGCCGGTGCGGCGGGCCGCGGCGAGGATCTGGTCGGTCCGCAGGTAGGTCTCGGCGGCCGAGCTGTCGCTGCGGTCGGCCGGTCCGAGCCGGACCGCGACGTCGGCCTCGCGGACGTGGGGTGCGTCGGCGTCGGCATCGCTGAACACGGCGACGGAGCGCACGCCGAGCCGCCGCAGGGTGCGGATCACCCGGACGGCGATCTCGCCGCGGTTGGCGACCAGAACTGTGTCGAACATGGGAGGCGTTCCTCCGGGTCGAGGGGAGCCGTAAGAAGGGGGTGGTGAGAGGGGACGGCAGCAGGACGGCCGGGCCGGGCGCGGTCGCGCCCGGCGCGGGGTCACATCCGGAAGACGCCGAACGGGCCGGGCTGCGGAAGCGGGGCGTTGGCGCAGGCGGTGAGCGCCAGCCCGACGACGGTGCGGGTGTCCATCGGGTCGATCACGCCGTCGTCCCAGAGCCGTGCGGTGGCGTAGTAGGCGTTGCCCTGGCGCTCGTACTGCTCGCGGACGGGGCGCTTGAACTCCTCCTCCGCCTCGGCGGGCCACTCCTCGCCGTGCGCCTCCAGCTGGTCGCGGCGGACGGTGGCCAGGACGGACGCGGCCTGCTCCCCGCCCATCACGGAGATCTTGGCGCCCGGCCACATCCACAGGAAGCGGGGCGAGTAGGCCCGGCCGCACATCGAGTAGTTGCCGGCCCCGTACGAGCCGCCGATGACCACCGTCAGCTTCGGGACGCGGGTGCAGGCGACGGCGTTGACCATCTTGGCGCCGTGCTTGGCGATGCCGCCCGACTCGTACTGCCGGCCGACCATGAACCCGGTGATGTTCTGGAGGAAGAGGAGGGGGATGCCCCGCTGGTCGCACAGCTCGATGAAGTGGGCGCCCTTGAGCGCGGACTCGGAGAACAGCACGCCGTTGTTGGCGACGATGCCGACCGGGTGGCCGTGGATCTTGGCGAAACCGGTCACCAGGGTCGCGCCGTACTCGGCCTTGAACTCGGCGAACCGGCTGCCGTCGACCAGCCGGGCGATCACCTCGCGCACGTCGTACGGCGTGCGCGGGTCGACCGGGACGGCCCCGTACAGGCCGGCCGGGTCGACGGTGGGTGGTTCGGCCGCGGCGAGCGGCCACGGCCGGGCCGCGCGCGGCCCGAGCCCGGCCACGATGGTGCGGACGATGGAGAGGGCATGGGCGTCGTCCTCGGCCAGGTGGTCCGTGACACCGGAGGTCCGGGAGTGGAGGTCGCCGCCGCCCAGTTCCTCGGCGGTGACCACCTCGCCGGTGGCCGCCTTCACCAGCGGCGGCCCGCCGAGGAAGATCGTGCCCTGGTTGCGGACGATGACGGCCTGGTCGCTCATCGCCGGGACGTACGCGCCGCCCGCCGTGCAGGAGCCGAGCACGGCGGCGATCTGCGGGATGCCGGCGGCCGAGAGCCGGGCCTGGTTGTAGAAGATCCGGCCGAAGTGGTCGCGGTCCGGGAAGACCTCGTCCTGCATCGGCAGGAACGCGCCGCCCGAGTCCACCAGGTAGATGCAGGGGAGGCGGTTCTCCAGCGCGACCTCCTGGGCGCGCAGGTGCTTCTTCACCGTCATCGGGTAGTAGGTGCCGCCCTTGACGGTGGCGTCGTTGGCGACGACGACCACCTCGCGGCCCGCGACCCGGCCGATGCCCGCGATCACGCCCGCCGCCGGGGCGGCGCCGTCGTACATCCCGTCGGCCGCCAGCGGGGCCAGTTCGAGGAACGGGGAGGCCGGGTCGAGCAGGGTGTCGACGCGGTCCCGCGGGAGCAGCTTGCCGCGGGCGGTGTGCCGGGCCCGGGCCTTGGCCCCGCCGCCCAGGGCCGCCGTGCCGAGCTTCTCGCGCAGCTCGGCGACCAGGGCGCGGTGCGCCTCGGTGTTGGCCCGGTAGGCCTCCGAACCAGGGTCGACCGCGCTGCCCAGCCGCGGGGCGGGAGCGGCGGCTCCCGGGGCGACGGATCCGGCGGCCGTACCGGACGGCGCGCCGCCCGGACCGCCCGGTCCGGGTGCGGCTCCCGCCGTCGCGTTGCCGTTGACGCCGGTGGGTACGCCGGCGGTGGAGATGACCATCCCAAGAGCTCCCTTGCCCTCGGCACCAGGTGGGCGGCAGAGCCGGGTGAGCCCGCGACCCGCACGTTAATGAGCGTTAACTCGTGTTGCCCAGGTTAACGGTCGATAACCCGACTGTCTACGATGGGCAGCATGCCGAACGTCCCAGCCACGCCAGCGCTCCCACGCCGCGACCAGATCCGCAGGGAGGCCGCCCGGCTGTTCGCCGCCCGCGGCTTCCTGGGCGTCGGGGTCGACGAGATCGGCAAGGCGGTCGGCATCAGCGGGCCCGGGCTCTACCGGCACTTCGCGGGCAAGGACGCGATGCTCGCCGATCTGCTGATCGGCATCAGCGAGCGCCTCCTGGAGGAGGGCCGTCGCCGGGCGGGCGGCGGCGACGGCGCGGCCGAGGCGCTGGACGCGCTGATCGGCGGGCACGTCGACTTCGCGCTCGACGACCGGGACCTCATCACCCTGCACGACCGCGAGCTGCTGAACCTCAAGGAGGAGGACCGCCGGACCGTCCGCCGGCTCCAGCGCGGTTACGTCGAACTCTGGGTCGACGTGGTCCGGCAGGCCTACCCGCCGCTCGCCGAGCCCGCCGCCGAGCCGGTCGCCCGGGCCGCCGTGCACGCCGTCTTCGGGCTGATCAACTCGACGCCGCACAGCCTCGGCCCCAGCCCCGCGCAGGAGGACCGGGCCGCCCTCGAACGCGACGGCATGGCGGCGCTGCTGCACAGCCTCGCCCACGGCGCCTTCTCCGCAGCGGCCGACGCCGCCGCGCGCGGCTGAACCGACCCGCGTTCCCGGCCGCCCGCCGCCGCCCGCTGCCCGCCACCCGCCGCCCGCTGCCGCCTGATCGGGCGGCCCCGCCGTGCCGGGGTGCGGCCTAGGTCCAAAGGAGGGCGGCCCGGTGCGCCGGTGGGAGGTGGGCGGCCGGGGCGGAGTCGTCCACCCTGGTGACAGGACAGGGGTCGCGGCCGGTCGGGAATCTCCGCAGGCCGCCGACTGTTGGCCCCTCCGCCGGGTCGGGTGCCCGGCGTTCTCTGGCCGGATAAAACCATGGCGGCCACTCGACGGAATGGTTAGCATCCCTAAATATGCCTGAGACTCACGGATCTACGGTGGAGCTTTCTCCGAGCGGACCCCGGACCGGCGCCGGTGCCGGTAACGGCGCCGATGCCGGCACTTCGGGCGCCGACGGCGAGCGGGGTGGCCCGCGTGCGGCGGAGGCCTCCGGCGGCGGGGGCGGCTCGGGCTGGCTGCGGCGCCTGATCGGCTACTGCTGGCGGTCGCGGCGCAGCGTGCTGCTGGCCTTCGGGGCCTCTCTCGTGGGCATGGCCGTCACCGCGCTGGTCCCGCTGGTGACCAAGCTGATCATCGACGACGTCATCACCACGCACACCCGCTCGCTGGCCCCCTGGGCCGTCGTGCTGCTGCTGGCGGCCGTGCTGGTGTTCGCCTGCACCCAGGTGCGCCGTTACTACGGCGGACAGCTCGCGCTCGACGTCCAGCACGACATGCGCAGCGACCTCTTCCGCTCCCTCGGCCGGCTCGACGGGCACCGGCAGGACCGGCTGGACACCGGGCAGGTGGTCGGCCGTGCCACCTCCGACCTCCAGCTGATCAACGGCCTGCTCTCGATGCTGCCGATGATGACCGGCTACCTGCTCATGTTCGTCATGTCGCTGGCCGTGATGATCTGGCTCTCGCCGCCGCTCACCCTGGTGGCACTGGTCATGGGCCCGGCGCTCTGGTGGGTCTCGGTGCTCAGCCGCAAGCGGCTGTTCCCGTCCACCTGGGCTGCGCAACAGGAGGCGGCGGCCGTGGCCGGCGTCGTGGACGAGGCCGTCGGCGGCGTCCGGGTGGTCAAGGGCTTCGGGCAGGAGGCCCAGGAGCTGGACAAGCTGGAGGCGGCCTCGCGCCACCTCTTCGCGGCGCGCCTGCGATCGATCCGGCTGAACAGCCGCTACAACCCGGCGATGCAGGCGATCCCGGCACTGGCCCAGGTCGCGGTGATGGCCTTCGGCGGCTGGCTGGCGGTCGACGGCCAGGTCTCGCTCGGCACCTTCGTCGCCTTCTCCACCTACGTGGCCCAGATGACCGGTCCGGTCCGGATGCTGACCATGGTGATCACGGTCGGCCAGCAGGCTCGCGCAGGTGTGGAGCGGGTGGTCCAGCTGATCGACGAGCGCCCGCTGGTGCAGGAGCGCCCGGACGCGGTCACCCTCGACCTCACGGCCAAGCACCACGCGGCCACGCACGGCAGCACCGGGACGACCCAGACCGCCGCCCCCGCCGTGACGCCCGCGACGCCCCCGACCCCCGCGACCGTCGGCACCGCGACCGTCGGCACCCCCGAAGCGGGGCGCACCGCCGGCCCGCGCACGCCGGACGTGGCGCTGGAGTTCGACCGGGTCGAGTTCCGCTACGACCCCGAGCACCCGGCGCCCGTGCTGCACGGGCTCAGCCTGAAGCTGGCCCCCGGGGAGACGCTGGCCCTGGTCGGCGCCTCCGGCTCGGGCAAGTCGACGGTGGCGCAGCTGGTGCCGCGGTTCTACGATCCGGCGGCCGGCGCGGTCCGCCTCTACGGCCACGACCTGCGCGAACTCACCCTGGACTCGGTCCGCGCGGCCGTCGGCATCGTCCCCGAGGAGAGCTTCCTCTTCTCCGAGACGGTCCGCACCAACATCGCGTACGGGCGGCCCGACGCCACCGACGAGCAGATCGTCGCGGCCGCCCGCGCGGCGCAGGCGGACGAGTTCGTCCGGCAGCTGCCGGACGGCTACGAGACCAAGGTCGGCGAGCAGGGCCTCACGCTCTCCGGCGGCCAGCGCCAGCGGATCGCCCTGGCCCGGGCCATCCTCACCGACCCGAGCATCCTGCTGCTGGACGACGCGACCTCGGCGGTGGACCCGCAGATCGAGGCGGAGATCCACGACGCGCTGCGCTCCGTCATGACCGGCCGCACCACGCTGCTGATCGCGCACCGGCGCTCCACCCTCCAGCTGGCCGACCGGATCGCCGTCCTGGACCACGGCCGGCTGCTGGACATCGGAACGCACGAGGAGCTCGACGCCCGATGTCCCCAGTACCGGGTCCTGATCTCGGCCCCCGACGCGGGCAAGACCCGGCCCCCGGCCTCCGCCGGGGCACCGGCCACCCCTGAGGCACCGGCCGAAGCAGCAGCCGGAACACCTGCCGAGCCCGCCGACAGCGATCCCACTGCTCTCGATCCCGCCACCGCCGAGCCCACGGCCTCCGAGCCCACGGCCTCCGCGCCCACCACCCCCGAGCCGTCCGCCCCCGAGCCGTCCACCCCGGCGCTGGCCAAGGCGGCCCGCACGGCCGATCCGGAGCTGCTGGCCAAGGTCGCCGCCCTCCCGCCGGCCGCCGACACCCCGGCGGTCTCCCGCGCCGAGGCCGAGACCGGAGACCCGGACTTCAGCCTGCGCCGCCTGCTGCGCCCCTTCCGCCGCCCGCTCGCCGTCGCCCTGCTGCTGGTCGCCCTGGACGCAGGCGCCGGCCTGGTGCTGCCGATCCTGATCCGGCACGGCATCGACGACGGCGTGAGCAAGGCGCTGATGTCGGGCGTCGCCGTCGCGGCCCTGGCCGCGCTGGTGGTGGTCCTGCTGGACTGGCTGGTGCAGAGCGCCGAGAACCGGGTCAGCGGCCGCACCGGCGAGCGGGTCCTCTACATGCTCCGGCTCAAGATCTTCGCCCACCTCAACCGGCTCGGGCTGGACTACTACGAGCGCGAGCTGTCCGGGCGGATCATGACCCGGATGACCACCGACCTGGACTCGCTGACGTCCTTCCTGCAGACCGGTGTGGTCACCGCCGTGGTCAGCCTGCTGACCTTCTTCGGCATCTTCGCCGCCCTGCTGGTCATCGACGCCGGCCTGGCGCTGGTGGTCTTCGCCGTGCTGCCGCTGCTGGTGGCCGCGACGCTGGTGTTCCGCAAGAAGTCCAAGCAGCAGTACGAGATATCCCGAGACCTGATCAGCACGGTCAACGCCGACCTCCAGGAGAACGTGGCCGGCATGCGGATCGTCCAGGCGTTCCGCCGGCTGGACACCAACACCGACCGCTTCGTCGCCCGGGGCATCGCCTACCGCGAGGCCAGGGTCCGGGCGCAGCTCTACATCTCGCTGTACTTCCCGTTCGTGCAGTTCCTCTCCAGCGTCGCCGCCGCGCTGGTGCTGATCGTGGGCGCGGCGCGGGTCGACGCCGGGACGCTCACGGTCGGCGCGCTGGTCGCCTACCTGCTCTACATCGACCTGTTCTTCGCGCCGGTCAACCAGCTCTCCCAGGTCTTCGACGGCTACCAGCAGGCGGCGGTCGGCCTCGGCCGGATCCGGGAGCTGCTGCGCACCCCGACCACCACCGCCCAGGCGGCCGACCCGGTGCCGGTGCGCGGCGGGATCCGTGGCGAGATCGACTTCGAGGACGTCAGCTTCGCCTACAACGGCGGTGCCGACGGGGCCCCGGACGTCCTCACCGGTGTGAACCTGCACATCCCGGCGGGCCAGACGGTGGCGCTGGTCGGCGAGACCGGCGCCGGCAAGTCGACGCTGGTCAAGCTGGTCGCCCGGTTCTACGACGCGACCTCCGGCACGGTCCGGGTGGACGGCGTCGACCTGACCCGCTACGACCTGGCGCAGTACCGCCACCGGCTCGGCGTGGTGCCGCAGGAGGCGTACCTGTTCGCGGGCACGGTGCGCGAGGCCATCGCGTACGGCCGACCGTCGGCCACGGCGGACGAGGTGGAGGCGGCGGCCCGGGCGGTCGGAGCCCACGACATGATCGTGCGGCTGTCGGACGGCTACGACCACGAGGTCACCGGCCGCGGGCGAAACCTCTCGGCCGGGCAGCGGCAGCTGATCGCGCTGGCCCGGGCCGAGCTGGTCGACCCGGACGTCCTGCTCCTGGACGAGGCCACCGCCGCGCTGGACCTGGCCACCGAGGCGGCCGTCAACCACGCCTCGGAGCGGCTCACCGGCGGCCGCACCACGCTGGTCATCGCCCACCGCCTCACCACCGCGGAGCGCGCCGACCGCGTCGTCGTCCTGGACCACGGCAAGGTGGTCGAGGACGGGACGCACAGCGAACTCCTCGCGCAGGGCGGCGTGTACGCGCGGCTCTGGCAGGCGTTCATCGCGGACGGCCACCCGGCCCCCGCACCGGTCGCGGGCTGACCGACGGCACCCCGTCCGCCGGCGGGGTGCCGCCCGCTCAGCTGCCGGCTCAGCCGCCCGCTCAGGCGGCGAGCAGCGAGGTGAGCAGCCCGGAGGCGTCGATGCCGCGCGGCAGGTCGCTGACCTGCCCGTCGCCCACCTCCACCACCCGCCAGCCGGAGCCGTCGGACCGGCTGGCGAGGTCGGTGGTGACGAAGCGGCAGCCGAGGGCCCGGACCAGGGGCCTGACCCCGGTGAGGTCCGGGTCCGAGGTCTGCCCCGGCGCGTCCGGGTGCGGCCCGACGAGCACGGGCTCGCCGTCCAGCCACCAGACCCGCGCCTCGACCGCCCGCTCACCGTTCCCGCCGGCCCCTGCGCCGGGCCCCGCATCGGCTCCCGTGGCGGCCTCAACCGTTCCCGCTGAGCTGCCGGGCCCGTCGCCCGGACCGTCCGCCGGCCCACAGTCCCCGGCCCGCGCGAACTCCTCGTACCGGCGCAGCACCACACCGCCCGCCAGGAACTCGCCCTGCAGCTCGACGAAGCGTGCCACCACGCGTCCGACGGCGGCCGGGTCGGAGAGCTCGGGGACGTAGCAGGCCTCGTCCCACTCGTGCTTGCGGGACTTCACGTAGTCCTTGACGATCGCCGGGCCGTGCCCGCCGAGCCGCGCCACCGCATCCGCCAGCTGCTCCGGCCCGGGACCGGGCCAAGGTCCGCCCGTCGTCGGGGACAGCGGAATCCAACTGCTCACCGGGGTGGCGCCCTCGAACACGTCGTACCAGCCGGGGAGTTCGTGCGCCGACGCGTAACCGGCGGCGCTGGTCAGCAGGTTGGCGCCCCGGTCGGCCAACGCCCGGGCGAGGTCGGCGTAGCCGGCCGAGGTGATCATCCAACCCCGGTACCAGAGCGGGCCGCGGTCCCGCGGCACCCGGCGGACGGCCTCCGCGGCGTCCCCGGCGAGCAGCGCGTCGTGGTCGACGAGGTACGGCTCACCGCCCAGCTCCCGCAGTGTCCGGGCCTCCCAGGCGAAGTGGGGGTCGGGCCGGCGCGGGTTCAGCGGGTCGGCGGGGAAGATGATCGCTGGTTCGGGCATGGGCGCCAGCGTAGGGCCGCCGGGCGCTCGCGGCGCGGCCAATATCCATTCTCCGTGCGGCCGGTGCGGCACCTGGCCGCCGGACCGGGTCCGTTCGCTCCCCCGCCACTAATCCGCTCGACGGCCCCGGTCACCGCTGCGAGAGTGATCCGATGCGAAATCTGCTGCGGCGTGTGAGGCGTACCCCCAGGCAGGCGGCCCGGACGGTGGTGCTGGACGAGAACGGGTCCGTCTTCCTGCTCCGTTCGAACAACAGCGAGGTCGGCGTGCACTGGACGATGCCCGGTGGCGGCATCGAGCCCGGTGAGACGCCCCGGGCGGGCGCCCGTCGCGAGCTCTGGGAGGAGACCGGCTGGACCGATCTCGAACCCGGCCCGCTGCTCTGCACCTGGGAGCACGACTTCACCTGGCACGGCACGCCCGTCCGCCAGCACGAGCACATCTATCTGACCAGCGGGCCGCACCGGGGCCCGGTCGGCGACGTCAGCGAGGTGCACGCCATCGACCGGATCCTCGACTGGCGCTGGTGGACCCCGGACGACCTGTCCGCGGAGGACGCCGACGCGCTCTGGCCGCCGAGCCTCCCGGAGTTGCTGGCCGATGTCCGGGCCGCCTGGCTCGCCGACCGGCGCGAACCGGTGCCCGTCCACCTCGGCTACATCCCGAACGCCCCGACCCCGGCCCGCTGACCACCGGACCCACCGGACCCACCGGGCCGACCGGACCCACCGGGTCGGCCAGGCCGCACCGGGACCCACCCGGGTCCGTCGGGTCGTACCGGGTGGCCGGTCAGGCCCGGAGTGCGGACCGCCCGCCGCGGCGGCCCGCACTCCGGGCCTGACCGGCCTGCCAGCCGTGCAGGTCGAGCTCCCGGTCGTGCAGCGCGCCGGGGTTGATCAGCACCGACAGTGCGATGTCGCCGAGGCGGTCGTAGCCGATCCCGGTGGCGTGCAGCAGGTGATCGGTCGGCACCGAGACGGCGATGGCGGGCCGCCACGCGGGGAGTACCACCAGGACGGTGCCCCGGCCGATCCGTACCAGCTCGGCCGTCACCCGGACCGGCTCCCGCTCCTCCGGCCGGCCGACGGCCTCGGGAAGGTTCGGGGTGCCGCCGATCAGGATGCCGAGCGGTGTCTCGGCGCCAGCGTCGGCCGCCACGCCGACGGCCCCGCCCGCGGAAGCCGCGTCCCGGAGAGACCCGCCCCCCGAGGCCGCGTCCCGGAGAACCGCCTCCCCGGGAGCCGAGTCCTCGGGAGTGACAGCCACGACCGAGGGTTCGCCGACCGCGGCGGGCGACGGTATCGAAGCGGCCGCCGTCCAGACCTGATCCCCTGTCGGCTCCCCGGCCGTCACCTCGGGGTGCATGCGGCGCAGCCGCCGGGACGGCGAGGGGCGCTTGGAACGGGCGGTCCGGAGCTCCTGCTGCACGGCCCGCAGCACGGGCACGGACCGGCCGCCCGCCGACGCCGCCGGAGGCTGAAGCCGGATGACCCCACCGGATCCGGAACGGCGCGAAGCCTCCGCGCCCGCCCCCTCGGCCAGCAGCGTGTGGATCTCCGTCACGGGCCGCCGGCGCGCGGCGGCGAGCTCGACGAGGGAACGCCCCTCCCCGTACGCCGTCCGCAGCCGCGCGGCCAGACCGGCGCGGATCAGGGCGGCCGTCTGCCCGGCCTCGGCACCACCGCCGGCACCCTCCCCGCTCCCGCCGTCGCGCGGCCGCGGAACGGAGTCGTCACGGGTGGCGCCGGCCGCCCCGGAGTCCGCCGCCGTGATCGAGCAGAGCACGACGGCCGGTGCTGACACCGTGGGGTCGCCCTCCGCGTCCGGCGGAAGGCCGGGGGAGGACGTGCCGGCTGACGGGAGGTCGGAGGCGGTCGCGGTCTGGTCGAGCGTGGTCATCGGCACGGGCCCTTCGGGGTGCGGTCCCGACGATCCTCCCGCACCCCGCGATCAGCTCCAAGCGGCTTTCCGGCGGGCGGACCCGGTGCGACCGTTCTGCCCCACTTCACGCCTCGGCCGGGGGCTCGGTCGGTGCTCAGGCGCGGGGTGCTCGGTGTCGTGCCGATGACCTGGTACGGCGTCTGCCGGCCGGAGTTCCTCCGCGACGAGACGCTTCGCACGGACACCCCCGCACCGGTCATGGGAGGACTGGCCCCGCAGCCGGAGCCGGCGTCGAAAAGGGACCTGACGCCGTCGAGGAGCGACGCTATCCTCGAACACATGAAGCGCTTCGCAGGTCTCAACTGGTGGCCGTCCTAGGACGGCCACCAGCCACGCCTGACCAGGGCCGTCCGGATGGACGGCCCTGCTGCGTTTTCCGACGGAACGGGCCCGAGCCCCGGACGGCCACCACCACCCGCCGTACCGAGGAGCCCCCCATGACCGTCACCACCGTCACCGCCGCGACCGCGGCCGCCCCCGCCGCCGGCCTGGACGAGCGGATCCGCCGCAACCCGGGCGCCCACCGCGTCCTCACCGGCGACCGCCCCACCGGCCCGCTCCACCTCGGCCACTACTTCGGCAGCCTGCAGAACCGGGTCCGGCTGCAGCGCCTCGGCGTCGACCTGTTCATCGTCATTCCCGACTACCAGGTCATCACCGACCGGGACGTCGCCGACCACCTCGCCGAGCACACCGAGAACCTGGTCCTCGACTACCTCGCCGTCGGCATCGACCCCGCCCGGGCCACGGTCTTCACCCACAGCGCCGTCCCGGCCCTCAACCAGCTGCTGCTGCCCTTCCTCAGCCTGGTCACCGTCGCCGAGCTGAACCGCAACCCCACCGTCAAGGACGAGATCGCCCACTCCCGCCAGTCGTCGGTGAGCGGGCTGATGCTCACCTACCCCGTCCACCAGGCCGCCGACATCCTCTTCTGCAAGGCCGACCTCGTCCCGGTCGGCCAGGACCAACTGCCCCACCTCGAAGTCACCCGCACCGTCGCCCGCCGCTTCAACGAGCGGTACCCGCACCCGGACGGCACCGCCGTCTTCCCCCGCCCCGAGGCCCTGCTGTCCGCGGCGCCGCTCCTGCTCGGCACCGACGGCGGCAAGATGAGCAAGAGTCGCGGCAACGCCATCGCGCTCTCCGCCGACGAGGACACCACCGCCCGCCTCATCAAGGGCGCCAAGACCGACACCGAGCGCCGGATCGACTACGACCCGGCGAACCGCCCCGAGGTCTCCAGCCTCGTCCTGCTCGCCGCGCTCTGCCAGGGCCGCACACCCGAGGCCGTCGCCGACGAGATCGGTGACGGCGGCAGTGCCGCGCTCAAGCGCACGGTGACCGAGGCCGTCAACGAACACCTCCGCCCGATCCGCGCCCGCCGCGCCGAACTCGCCACCGACCGCGGTCACGTCCGGCAGATCCTGCGGGCCGGTGCCGACCGGGCCAACGCCGTCGCCGAGGCCACGCTGGACGAGGTCAGGGCGGTGATGGGATCAGCCTGAGGCCCACTGGGCATACCTTCTCTGGCCGGACCCACCGAACCCGCCGGGCCCGTCGACGCTCCGCTCCTGCCGAATCCCCCCGCCACGAGCCGGCCCCGCCGGGCACGGCGACCGCGCCTCCCCCCGGCGTGAGGGGACACGGCATGATCATCCGAGGCGACACGGTGCCCACCCCGAATGACCTCCTCCCGGAAGGAACCTGGCAATGGATCAGCGCACTCCCGCGCCCGCCCGAGGCCTGACCCGCCCGCCCCGCCTCCTCCCCGGGGACCGCATCGCCGTGGTCGCCCCCAGCAGCCCGATCGACCCCGCGCGGCTCACCGCCGGGTCGGAGATCCTGCGCTCCTGGGGGCTGGAGGTCACGGTCGGCCCGCACGTCCTCGACACCCACCCGGTCCTCGGCCACCTCGCCGGAATCGACGCCGACCGGGCCGCCGACCTCCAGGCCGCCTGGCTCGACCCCACCGTCGACGCCGTCATCTGCGCCCGCGGCGGCTACGGCGTGCACCGCATCGTCGACCTGCTCGACTGGGACGCCATGCGCGCCGTCCCGCCCAAGGTGCTGATCGGTTTCAGCGACGTCAGCTCCCTGCACGAGGCCTTCGCCCAGCGGCTCGGCATCGCCACCCTGTACGGGCCGATGAGCGCGGGCGCCTCCTTCATCGAGGACGGTCCCACCGCCGAACACCTGCGCCGCACCCTCTTCGACCCCGATGTCACCACCGTCCTCACCTCAGCCGCCGCCGAGGCCCTCGTCCCCGGCCGGGCCCGCGGCATCACGGCCGGTGGCTGCGTCCACGTCATCACCGCCGAGCGCGGCACCCCGGCCGGCCGGCCCTCCTTCGCCGGCACCATCCTCGTCCTGGAGGACGTCAACGAGCACCCCTACCAGCTCGACCGCCTCGTCACCCAGCTGCTGCGCTCCGGCGCGCTCGACGGCGTCGCCGGCATCGCCCTCGGCTCCTGGGAGGGCTGCGGCCGGCCCGGGCGGGTCAAGGAGGTCATGCTCGACCGCCTCGGGCCGCTGGGCATACCCGTCCTCTGGGAGCTGGGCTTCGGCCACTGCCCCTCCACCCTGACCGTTCCACTCGGCGTCCCCGCCCTCCTCGACGCCGACGCCGGGACCCTCACCCTGGAGACGCCCGCGCTGGCCCCGCGGGACTGACCGGCAGCGGGGTCCGATCAGTAGGGTGCGCCCATGCACGCGGACACCCTCACCGCCCCCGACCTCGTGGCGCTCGCCCTCGGCCTCCTGCGGGGCCCGGGCAGCCGCACCCGCACCATCGTCGGACTTGCCGGCCCGCCCGGGGCCGGCAAGTCCACCCTGGCCCGGCACCTGGTCGCCGAGGTCGAACGCCGCGAAGGCCCCGGCAGCGCCGCTTACCTCCCGCTCGACGGCTTCCACCTCTCCGCGGCCCAGCTCGACCGTCTCGGCCTCGGCCACCGCAAGGGCGCTCCTCCCACCTTCGACGCCCACGGCTACGTCGCCCTGCTGCGCCGGGTCACGGCGGACCGCTTCCAGGACATCTACGTCCCCGACTTCGACCGCGACCTCGACGAACCCGTCGCCGCCCGCCACGTCGTCGCCCCGCACACCCGGCTCGTCATCACCGAGGGCAACTACCTCGCCGCCGACGAGCACCCCTGGCCCGAGGCCCGCCGACTGCTGCGCGAGCTCTGGTACGTCGACGCGGACGACGCCGTCCGCGAGGAACGCCTGATCCGCCGCCACCGCGACGGCGGACGGGACGAGGCCACCGCCCGGCACTGGGTCACCAGCAACGACCACCCCAACGGCGAGTACGTGAAGGCCGGCCGTGCACTCTGCACGCGGATCGTCCGGGGCGAGGGTTTGCCTGTCGTCCCGGAAGGGCGTAGTGTTCCCTAGTCGCTCGGCAGGGAGCACCGGACACGCATCGGCGCGGACGGTCCCGGGGCGGCCAATCCTTGGAAACACCACACCCCGGTTCGGGCTGGGTCGCGTCGTGCCTTTTTGGCTTTGCGACCCGGGTCTGTTGTGGCGTGTTCGTTTATATGGATTGCGGCTGGATTCGCCTTTCGGAGCGGAGATCGGC
>NZ_JBEYVJ010000102.1:0-23792 GCF_040643935.1 Kitasatospora sp. NPDC047058
AGGCGCGAGCGCAGCCGGCCCTCGGCGATCGCCCGCTCGTACAGGGCCAGGTCGTCCAGCGAGTTCTGCGGCTCGACGACGGTGGTGATGCCGTAGCCGGCGGCGAGGTCGAGGCTGGCGGCGAGCCGGCCGTACTGCCGGTCGGGCGAGGCCCAGGGGACGCCGGCGGCCCGCAGCGCCCGGTGACCGTCGCGGGAGAGGCCGCGGATCGCGAAGTCGGTGAGGAAGCCGGTGGGTTCGCCGGTGGCCGGATCCCGCTGGACGGTGCCGAAGGCGAGTTCGCGGGTGTCCGCGGTGATGCCGAGCCGGCGCAGGGCGGCGGTGTTCAGCCAGGCGGTGTGCACGTCGTAGCTGAGCACGAAGGCGGGCCGGTCGCCGGTGTACGGGTCCAGGTCGGCGGCGGTGGGCATCCGGCCGCCCGGGATCGCGGTGTAGTCGAAGGCCTCGGCCTCGATCCAGTCGGCGCCGGGGTTGCGGGCCAGCCAGTCGGCGATCCGGCCGCCGATCGCCGGCAGGTCGGCGGCGCCGGCCAGCTGGACGCAGGCGGCGTCGGAGCCGAGCCGGACGTGGTTGTGGCTGTCCACGAACCCGGGCAGCAGCAGCCGGCCGCGGGCGTCGACCACCTCGGTGCCGGGGCCGGCCAGCGCGCGCCAGCCGTCGCCGTCGCCGACCCAGGCGATCCGCCCGTCCCGGACGGCGACCGCCTCGGCGCGGGGGCGGACCTCGTCGACGGTGTGCACGTGGGCGTTGTGGACGATCAGCTCGGCGGGGCGGTTCACGGGTTCTCCGGCAGGGTGGCGGCGGCGGCGGTGGTGGGCGGGACGGCGGCGGGGGCGGGGGCGGGGGCGGCCTGGTCGGCGGGGAGGCTGAGCACCCAGTGGGTGGCGCTGCGCGGGCGCAGGTAGCACAGCCAGTAGAGGACGCCGACGACGAGCACCGCGAGGGTGATCAGCAGGTCACGCGCGGTCTGCTGGGTGAGCGTGTAGCCGAGGACCACGGTGGTGAGCACCGGGGCGGCCGGCCAGAGCGGCATCCGCCAGGCGTCGGTGGCCCGGTGGCGGCCGCGCCGGGCGGCCAGGGCGGCGAGGCCGAGCAGCAGGTAGATCACCGCGACGACCACGCCGGTGAAGCCGAGCAGCGCGTCGATCGGCACGGTCAGCGCGAGGACGGCGCCGGGCAGGCCGATCGCCAGGGTGGCCACCCAGGGGGAGCCCCAGCGCGGGTGCAGGGTGGCGAGGGCGCGGTTCACCGGGTCGGGCCAGGTGCGGTCGCGGGCCGAGGCGTACAGCACGCGGCCGTTCTGGATCACCATCACGATGACGGCGTTGAGGATGGCGGCGGCGATGCAGAGGCTGACGAAGGTGCCGACGGTGCTGCCGGCCCAGTCGTCGACGATGGCCACCAGGTCGCCCGCGGCGAGCTGGTCGGGGGAGCTGACGCCCAGGCAGATCGCGATCACCGGGAGGGTGATGACGAGCACGCCGGCCAGCAGGGACCAGAGCACCGTCCGGGCGACCGAGCGGCGCGGGTCGCGCAGGTCCTCGGAGAGGTAGACGGCGGTGCCGAAGCCGTTGTAGGTGAAGATCGCCACGGCCAGGCCGGAGACCAGCAGCCCCGCGGTGAACGGGCTGGTGCCGCCCTGCCCGTCCGGGACCACCGCGTGCACCAGGGTCGAGGCGGGCTGGTGGACGTGGGTCAGCCCGAGCACCGTGACGACGCCGGCGGCCAGCACCTCCAGGCCGAGGAAGACGCCGGTGATCAGCGCGTTGGACTTGATGTCCAGCACGCCCACTGCGACGGCGAGCGCCATCACCGCGCCGCCGGCCACGGCCGGGTCCAGCGAGAGCACCGAACCGAGGTAGCCGGCGGTGCCGAGCGCGATGATCGGCGGGATCACCAGCAGCGAGACGACCGAGATCACGAACACCAGCCAGCCGGCCAGCCGGCCGAGCACCTGGCCCACGATCGAGTACTCGCCGCCGGCACTGGGCACCAGGGTGCCGAGCTCGGCGTAGCAGAGGCCCACCCCGAGCGAGAGCACGGCGGCCACCAGCAGGCTGATCACGGCGCCGCTGCCCTGCGACTGCAGCAGCGGGGGCACGACGATGAACAGCGACGACGCGGGCGTGACGCAGGACAGGGTCAGCAGGACCCCGCCGAACACGCCGAGGGAGCGCGGCAGGGCCGCGACCTGCGGCGGAGGGGGAGGAGAAGACGCCATCGGGGACCGGACTCTCACGCGGGGGAAGGTGTCCGGCCATTGAAGGCGGGCGAAAATAACGCGTCAAGGGAGTGCGGTCGTCGTTTCGCCGGTGAATTCGTTGTGGCCAGGCTATTCGTTTGCCGGGCCTTCGTCGGGGGAGGTTATCGCCTATCCCATGGGCAGATCATAGGTGTAGGACTCCTTCACGATCTCCAGGTGCACCCAGGACTCCGAGCGCGCCACCCCCGGCAGCGCGCGCACCGCGTCCAGGCCGACCAGCAGCGCGGACCGGTCCGGCGCGTCCAGGCCGCACACCACGTCGAACCGCCCGTAACCGGTGGCCACGTAGTTCACCCCGGGCAGCGCGGCCGCGGCCTCCGCCACCGACCGCACCGGCCCGCGCACGCCCAGGCCCACCCCGGCCGCCTCCCGCACCCCGAGCGCACGGGACTCCACCAGCCCCGTCACATGGACGGCGCCGCCGTCGAGCAGCCGCAGCACCCGCGCCCGGGTGGCCGGCTGGGAGAGCCCGATCCGCTCCGCGAGCGCGGCGAAACTCGCCCGCCCGTCGAGCTGGAGCAGGCCGAGCAGCCGCCGGTCCGTCGCGTCCAGCTCGGGCGCCGGCCCGGCCGGGCCGGCGGCCGGCACCGGCGAGTAGGCGTCCCGGACCAGCTCCGCGCAGCGGAACACCTCCAGCCCGCGGACGCCCGGGACCGCCCGCAGCGCCGTGAACTCGCGCTCCAGTGCGGCCTCGTCGGCGACCCTGAGCTCCACCAGCACGCTCTGCGGTCCGGCCGTGCAGGAGACGAAGCTGGCCGCCGGCCGCGCCGACGCCACCGCCGCGACCGGCCGGCCCGGACCCGACACGTCCAACGACACGTGGGCCACCGTGGTGATCCCGGCGACGGAGGGCGGCACGATCCCGACGATCCGCACCTCGCCGCGCTGCCGCAGCCGCTGCACCCGGGCCCGGGCCGCCTCGCGGGAGACGCCCAGCAGCTCGGACAGGCGCTGGTAACTGACCCGGCCGTCCTGCTGCAGTTCGCGGACGAGGGCGGCGTCGGTGGCGTCGAGCACGCGGGGCTCCTGGGGCTCCGGGGGGGCGAGGCGGGGAGTCCCGGCAATCTACCGCCCGACGGCGACCGCCCCCGGCCCGGGGGAGCAGGGAGCGGTGGGGCGGACTGGCGGAGTGCGGACGGGCGGAGTGCGGACGGGCGGAGTGCGGTGTTACGCCTTGGCCTGCTGCTGGATCCGCACCATGTTCACCGGGCCGCGGGGGCGGCGCTGCCGGGGCCGGCGCGGAAGGCGATCAGGGCGATGTCGTCACGGGCGTCGGGGACCTCCGCCAGCAGGCGGTCGCAGAGGGCGGCGAGCGGCAGGCCGCGGGCCCGGCCGGCGGCGGCCGCCAGCCGGTCCAGGCCGGTGGCGAGGTTCTCGCCGGGCACCTCGACCAGGCCGTCGGTGTAGAGCAGCACCGTGTCGCCCGGGGCGATCCGGGCCCGGTGGGTGCGGCGCGGCTCGGCCGGGGCGACGCAGAGCGGGACGTCCGCCTCCTCGGCGTCCAGGAACCGCGGCGGGCCGGTGGCCGGGAGCAGCAGCGGCGGCGGGTGCCCGGCGTTCGACCAGGCCGCCTGCCAGCCGCCGTCCCCCTCGCCGGTCCGGGCCAGGTGCAGGTGGACGGCGGTCGCGAACGTGGCGACGCCGAGCCCGTCGGCGGCGGTGTCCAGCCCGGTGAGGGCGTCGGCGGGGGTGTGCAGGTGGGTGCGGTTGTACGCGACGGACCGCAGCATGCTGCGCAGCTGGCCCATGGTCGTGGCGGCGGTGAGGTCGTGGCCGGCCACGTCGCCGATGGTCAGGGCGAGCGAGCCGTCGGGCAGCACGAAGGCGTCGTACCAGTCGCCGCCGACCTCGGCCGCGCGGTTGCCGGGCTGGTAGCGGGCGGCCAGCTCGGCGTCCGCCACGAGGGGCGGGGCGGTGAGCAGCGCCCGCTGGAGGACGAGTGCGGCGTGCCGGGTGCGCTGGAGCTCCAGGGTCTGACGCAGCGGCAGCTGGGCGCGCTGGAGTACCTCCTGGAGCAGCTCGATCTCGGCGCGGCCCGGCGGCGGGGTGTCGCCGCAGCCCGCCGCCGCGGCCAGCGCGACGGTGGTGCCGTCGAGGACGATGGGCAGCAGGGTGAGGCTGGTGGTGCCGGCCCGGTCCAGCCAGTGGGACGACTCCTCGGGGACCAGGCCGGGCGGGACGTGACCGGGCGGGAAGGTCAGCAGGACGGGCGTCTGACCGGCGACCGCCCGCCGCCCCTCGGGTCCGAGCAGGAAGCTCTGCTGGCGCAGCGGCGGCAGGGGTGGCAGGCCCGGCCGGGCGGTGGAGGCGATCCGGGTGGCGCGTAGTTCCTCCGGCCGGCGGGGCTGGTCCGGCCGGGCCGCCGGCTCCCGGCCGGCCAGCACGAACACCGTGCAGGCGTCGGTGAGTTCGGGCACCACCAGGTCGGCCACCGCGGCGAAGGCGTCCTCGGGCCGGGTGGCCCCGGTGACGGCGACGGCCCGGGCGAGCATGCGCTCGCGCATCCGGTTGCGCCAGCGGTCCTCGACGTCGGAGGTGGCGCCGATCCACTCCACCAGCAGGCCGTCGCGGACGATGGGCACGGCCCGCGAGGCGACGTGGCGGTACTCGCCGGAGGCGGTGCGGACCCGGAAGGTGTGCTCGAACATCGACGGTTCGCCGGACGCCGCCTCGGTCCACCGGCGCACCAGGCCGTCCCGGTCGCGGGGGTGGATCAGCTCGAACCAGGCCTCGTCCATGGTGTCCCGCCAGGGGTGGCCGGTCAGCTCCTCCCAGCCCGTGACGAGTTCGGCCATCGAGCCGTCGGCGCGGGCGAGCCAGACCAGCTGGGAGACCGCCGACAGCAGCGCCTCGTAGCGCTCCAGGGCGTGCAGGCGGTCGGCCGACAGGCGCTCGGCCCGCTGGACGGAGTGCACCTCGGCGGTGGTGTCGATCGCGCTGACCAGGACGCCGGGGCCGAACCGGGAGGAGACCGGCGAGCAGCTGTAGACGAAGTGCCGGTGGCCCTCGGGGTCGTCCTCGTCGGAGGTCTCCACCATCCGCGGGGTGGTGACCCGGCGGGCCGTCCCGTCGGCGCGGACCAGGTCGAGGGTCTCGATGAACCGGTCCACCCCGGGTTCGGTGAACACCTCGCGCATCGGCACCCCGACCGGCCGGGGGCCGAACAGGTCGACGAAGGCGTCGTTGCGGTAGACCAGGCGGTGTTCCGGCCCGGCGGTGAGGGCGATCGCCGCGATGGCCCGGTCGAAGACCTCCGGTGTCAGCTGGGGCTCGGGCACCCGTCTCGTTCCCCCTTCCGGCGGTGCGGGGCGGCGACGGCCGGTCCGGCGCCGCGGCTGCTCGGTGGACGACGGCCGGACGGCGGGCGGGCGGCGGTGACCGTCGGCGGCCGTCCCCCGCACGGTACCCGGCGGACCGGGCGCACCCCGGCCGCCGGGCGGCCGCACCGGCCGTCGTGTCGCGGCGGAGCGCCGGAGGCGGGGGTGCGGCCTGCACAGGAAGTCGGACCGGCGACTCTCGCCAGCAGAGTCGACCGGCCGACCTTCCTGTGCGGCGGCCTGGGTGGGCGTCTGGGCAGGCCCCTGCCCAGACGCCCGGAGCCGGGGTCAGCCGGTGGTGTGCCGGGCGGCGAGGGAGTTGAGCAGGGCGGCGCCGCGCTCGGCGTCGTCGACGCTGACCGCGAAGTCGGCGCCCTCGTGCGGGTGGATGACCAGGCAGTCGCCGCGGCGGAGCATCACCGTGGTGCCCAGGCCGCTGAGCCGGTAGCCCCAGCCGCCCACCTGCGCCGGGGTGCGCTGCTCGGCCCGGGCCGACGCGATGGCCTCCACGGGCCAGCGGCGGACCGGCCAGCCGGCCGGGCCGAAGGCGACCTCCAGGCCCTTCGGCGTCACCAGGGCCTGGACGGTGGAGCAGAGGTACACGGAGATCGAGACGATCACCAGCGGGACGAGTGCCGGCCACGGGGTGCCGACCAGCCCGGCGACGGCGGCGACGGCCGTGCCCGCCGCCAGCAGGGCGGACAGGGCGGCGGTGAGCAGGAGCCAGCGGTTGACCGCGCGGGAGAGCCAGGCGAACCGCTCGCCGGCGGGGATGTCGAGCTGCGGGCCTCCGGCCGGTTCGTCGCCCGGCCCGCCGGCCCGGGCGGCGGACGCCAGGACGGCGGTGCGGCGGGTGGCCAGGCCGACGACCAGACCCGCGAGGAGCGAGGCCGTCAGGACGAGCGTGACGTCCAGGCCGACGCCGTCGGCCTCGGTCCAGACGACGTGGTCGAGGTTGGCGTGCACGATCGAGGCCTGGGCGCCGGTGACCAGCACGCCCGCGGCGGCCAGCGCCGCGGCGTGCCCGGGCCGCACCGCGCCGCCGGTCCACCGGGTGCTCAGTGCGAGCCCGGCCAGCAGGACCGTCCAGAGCCCTGCCGGGAAGGCCGCCACCCCCCAGAACGGCGTCGAGCCGTCCGGGCCGCCGCTGCCGCTCCAGTGGGTGGCCACCGGCTCCGGCAGTCGTCCGGCCGCGGCCAGCGGCAGCGCGACCAGCGCCGCGTACACCGCCACCGCCCAGACGGCGGCGCCCCGGCGCGCACCTCGTATCCCGTTCCCCCCGCCGTTCACGGCAGCCTCCTGATCAGTTCGACGAGATCGGCCCTGCTGTACCCCAGCCGGGTGGCCTCGGCGAGCAGCGCGCCCGCCTGGTCCGCCAGACGGGCCCGCTGGTCCGCCCCGGCGAGCACGGTCACCCCGCGGCCGCGGCGGAACTCCAGCACGCCTTCGTCCCGGAGCGCGCGCAGGCCGCGCAGGACGGTGTTGGCGTTGACGCCGAGCGCCCGGGACAGCTCCCGGGCGGGCGGCAGCCGGTCGCCCGGCGCGCACTCGCCCTCGGCGATGGCGCGGCGGATCGCACCCGCCACCTGCTCGTGCAGGGGGCGGCTGTCGGTGAGGTCCAGCTTCAGCAGCATGATGCTAGCGACAGTAGCACCATCGACGCACACGGGTGGCCTCTCGCGGGTGCCGGGGGAACGCGTGAGGACGGAACGGCCGGCCGCCCCGGTGCGGGGCGACCGGCCGGGGACGGCGTCAGTAGTCGACGCTGGGAGCCGCGGTGGTGGGGCCGAGGTCGGGGAGGTCGCGGAGCTCGACGGCCTCGGCGTGGGTCTCCAGTTCCAGGACGATCAGCTCGTTGGCTCCCGCGCGCCAGAGCGGGCCCGGGGCGTAGAGGGTGCGCTGCGGACCCTCGTGGGTGTACCGGCCGAGCAGGAAGCCGTTCAGCCAGAGCAGGCCGCGGCCCCAGCCGGGGAGGGCGACGAAGGCGTCGGCGGGGGCGTCGAGCGTGGCCTCGAAGCGGTGGAAGACCGGGTCGCCGTCGCCGGGCGCGGCGCCGTCGGAGAAGTCGAGGGCGCCGGAGAACTCCAGGGCGCCGAGGTCGGCGAGCGGGAGCGGCCGCAGCTCCCAGCCGAACAGGCGCTGGTGCCCGTGCGAGACGCCGCGGCCGATGCCCTTGCGGGCGTTCTCCAGCAGCGGGCCGTAGTTCGTCCGGCCGAGCGCCTCGACCAGGATGTCGAGCGTGACGCCCGCCGGTCCGGTCGCCAGCGGCAGTGTCGCGCCGGGAGCGTTGCCGTCCAGGACGCCGAGCGGCACCCCGTCGGCGAACACGAGGGCGCGGTCGCCGATGCCGTCGATCCGCAGCGGCAGGGCGGGCCGGGGGCCGGGGACCCGGGTGCGGTAGTGGATCAGGCCGAGCGACTGGCCCACCCGCTCCATCGGCTCGGGGGCGGCCCGGTGCAGCGGGGCGGTGAGGGTGTCGAGGGACGCGAGCAGCCGGGCGCGTCCGGTCGCCCGCCCGATCCGCTGCGGCGCGACCCGTGGCGGCGGCTCCGGCAGTTCGACGTCCGGCAGCGGGGCGTACCGGCCGATGACGGCCCGGAACGCGTGGAACTTCCCGGTGAGTTCGCCGGCCTCGCCGATCGGCGCGTCGTAGTCGTAGCTGGTGACGTCCGGCTCGTGGCCGGCGTCCTCGGGGTGGGCGCCGGTGTGGTTGGCGCCGGCCCAGAAGCCGAAGTTGGTGCCGCCGTGCGCCATGTAGAGGTTGACGGAGGCGCCGGTGGCGAGCAGGTCGTCCAGCGCCCGGGCGGACTCCTCGGCGTCCCGGACGTGGTGCGGCGCGCCGGTGCGGTCGAACCAGCCGATCCAGAACTCCATGGCGGTCAGCGGGCCCTTGGGCTGGTGGCGCCGGAGCACCTCGAAGCGCTCGGCGGGCCGCGAGCCGAAGGTGGCGGTGGCGAGGTGGCCGGGGATGGTGCCGCCCTGCTGCATGGTGTCCTCGGCGCCGTCGGCGGTGAACAGCAGGCAGTCGACGCCGCGGGCGAGCAGCCCGTCGCGCAGGTGCGCCAGGTAGGCGGCGTCGTTGCCGTAGCTGCCGTACTCGTTCTCCACCTGAACGGCCACCACCGGGCCGCCCCGGCTCGCCAGCAGCGGCAGGATCTCGGGCACCACGGCGTCGAACCAGCCGTCCACCTCGGCCAGGTAGGCCGGGTCGGCGCAGCGCAGCCGCAGGCCGTCGACGGCGAGCAGCCGGGCCGGGAAGCCGCCGAACTCCCACTCGGCACAGATGTACGGGCCGGGGCGCAGGATCACGTCGAGGCCGTTCGCCTGCGCCAGGGCGGCGAACCGTCCGAGGCCCCGCCAGCCGGTGAAGTCGACCTCGCCGGAGGGCAGTTCGTGGAAGTTCCAGGGGACGTAGGTGTCGACGGTGTTGGCGCCCATCGCCCGCAGCCGGCGCAGCCGGTCGTCCCAGAGGTCGGGGTGGATGCGGAAGTAGTGCACGGCGCCGGAGATGATCCGGTGCGGTGCGCCGTCGCGGTGGAATCCGGCGTCGTCGTACTCGAGCATGGGGACCGGCTTTCGGTGGGAACGAGGCTTGCTGGTCGGGGAGTTCGAGCGGTCGTGCGGGGGAGTGCGTCGTACCGGCAGGATAGTTGCGCGGGCCGCCCCGGGCGCGGCTTGGGCCCTTCCGGCGAGGCGGCTGCCCGAGGGGGCGCCGTGGACCGGGACGGCGGTGGCGGTGCGGATGAGCCCGGCCTCCTTCCGCGGCGTCCGCTCAGCCGCCGCAGGAGGCGCGCACGCGGAGCGCGGGCAGCAGCGAGATCCGGTGGACCGGCAGCTCGGGGCCGGCGGCGAGCCGGCGGAGCAGCAGCCGGACGGCGGTCTCGCCCACCGCGCGGGTCGGCGGGGCCACGGCGGTCAGCGGCGGGTCGGCGAGGGCCGCGCACACGTCGTCGTAGGCGACCAGCGCGAGGTCGTCCGGCAGGGCGAGGCCGTGCGAACGGAGCAGCGGGGGCAGCCGGAGAGCGTCCTGGTCGTTGTGGACCAGCGCCGCCCGTACCCCGTCCGCGGCGGCCCCGGCGAGCCGGCGGGCGAGCCGCGCGGGGTCGGCCGGCCGCGCGTCGGGCCCGCGGGTGTCCAGGACCGGCCGCGGTTCGAGGCCGAGCAGCCGCACCCCCGCCGCGTAGCCGGCCCGGACCTCGTGCGCCGTCCAGGAGTCGTCGCGCGCCGCCAGCAGGACGCTCCGGTGTCCGAGCGCGGCCAGGTGGCGCAGGGCGAGCAGGACCCCCTCGCGGTGGTCGGAGCCGACCGCGTCCAGGCCGCTCCCGGGCCCGCCGTGGCCGGGGAGGCCGCGCTCGACCAGGACGGCGGGGACGGGCAGCGCGTCCAGCCAGGCGTGGGCGCCGGCGGGCTGCCCGGGGAGCAGGCCGGGTGCCAGCAGCAGGCCGGCGACGCCGGAGCCGAGCAGTCGCTCGGCCTGGGCCCGGTCGTCGCCCGCCGCGTAGGGCGCGACGCCGAGGATCAGATGGGCGCCGGCGGCCGTGGCGGCGGCCCGGGCGCCGGCGGTCAGCTCGTCGAAGTAGCTGCCGACCGCGGGCACCAGCAGCCCGAGGGTGTGCCCGCGCCCGGGGCCGGCCGGGTCCCGGCCCTCACCCGGCCGCCGGGCCGGGCCGACGAACCCGTGCGAGCGGCTCACCCGCCCGGCGCCGGCCAGCGCGGCGACGTCCCGGCGTACGGTGATCACCGGGATGCCGAGGTGGGCGGCGAGCTCGGTCAGGCGGACCGGGCGGCCGAAGCCGCCGACCGTCCTGAGCACGAGCTTCCGACGCTCCTCGGCCGAGCCCGCCATGGTCTGCCCTCCGCGCTGCTCCCGGCCGGCGGTCCGGCGCTGACGGTCCTTCACCGCACCGTACCGTGCCGTACCGTGCCGGCCCTGGTCGGCAGCCGGGCCCGGGGGCGGGGCCTGGGCGGCAGGGCCGACAGGTACGCCCGAGCGCGCCCGGCCGGGGGCGGCCCCGGTACGCGGGGCGGGAAACGATCACACCGGTACGGCAGAACCGGCGATACTGCTCGGAGCCGGCCGGATCGAGCCAGGTGACGCCGGCGGCGGCCGTGGCGGCGGCCCCCGCCCCAGGGACGGAGACCCCATGAGCAAGGACGCGAGGCCGGACACGCACTCGCCCGCGCTGCACGGTGCCGACAGCCACGACCTGATCCGGGTGCACGGCGCACGCGAGAACAACCTCAAGGACGTCAGCATCGAGATCCCGAAGCGCCGGCTGACGGTGTTCACCGGAGTCTCCGGCTCGGGCAAGAGCTCACTGGTGTTCGACACGATCGCCGCCGAGTCGCAGCGGCTGATCAACGAGACCTACAGCGCCTTCGTGCAGGGCTTCATGCCGACGCTGGCGCGGCCCGAGGTCGACGTCCTCGACGGGCTCACCACCGCGATCATCGTCGACCAGCAGCGGATGGGTGCCGACCCGCGCTCCACGGTCGGCACCGCCACCGACGCCAACGCGATGCTGCGCATCCTGTTCAGCCGGCTCGGGCAGCCTCACATCGGCTCGCCCAAGGCGTTCTCGTTCAACGTCGCCTCCGCCAGCGGCGCGGGTGCGCTCACCGTGGAGCGCGCCGGCCGGACCGTGAAGGAGCGCCGCGAGTTCAGCATCACCGGCGGCATGTGCCTGCGCTGCGAGGGCCGCGGCGCGGTGACCGACATCGACCTCACCCAGCTCTTCGACGAGGGCAAGTCGCTCAACGAGGGCGCGCTCACCATCCCCGGCTACACCGCGGGCGGCTGGAACCACCGCCTCTACAGCGAGTCCGGCCTCTACGACCCGGACAAGCCGATCCGCCGGTTCACCGAGCGGGAGCGGGAGGACTTCCTCCACCGCGAGCCGACCAGGATGAAGATCGCGGGCATCAACATGACCTACGAGGGGCTGGTCCCGCGCATCCAGCGGTCGATGCTCTCCAAGGACAGGGAGGCGATGCAGCCGCACATCCGGGCGTTCGTGGACCGGGCGGTCACCTTCACCACCTGCCCCGACTGCGACGGCACCCGGCTCAGCGGGGCCGCCCGGTCGTCGAAGATCGGCGGGATCGGCATCGCCGACGCCTGCGCGATGCAGATCAGCGACCTGGCGGACTGGGTCCGCGGGCTGGAGGAGCCGTCGGTGGCGCCGCTGCTCGCCACGCTGCAGCAGACCCTCGACTCGTTCGTGGAGATCGGCCTCGGCTACCTCTCGCTCGACCGGCCGGCCGGCACGCTGTCCGGCGGCGAGGCGCAGCGCACCAAGATGATCCGCCACCTCGGCTCCTCGCTCACCGACGTCACCTACGTCTTCGACGAGCCCACCATCGGCCTGCACCCCCATGACATCCAGCGGATGAACGGGCTGCTGCTGCGGCTGCGGGACAAGGGCAACACGGTGCTGGTGGTGGAGCACAAGCCGGAGACGATCGCGATCGCCGACCACGTGGTGGACCTCGGCCCGGGCGCCGGCACGGCGGGCGGCGCGGTCTGCTTCGAGGGCACCGTCGAGGGGCTGCGGGCCGCGGGCACCGTGACCGGCCGCCACCTCGACGACCGGTCCGCCGTCAAGGAGTCGGTGCGCAAGCCCACCGGCACGCTGGAGATCCGCGGCGCGGCGACGCACAACCTGCGGGACGTCGACGTGGACATCCCGCTCGGGGTGCTGGTCGTGGTCACCGGCGTGGCCGGCTCCGGCAAGAGCTCGCTGGTGCACGGGTCGCTGGTCAACGGCTCCGGGCCGGACGGCGCGGGCGTGGTGTCGGTCGACCAGGGCGGGATCCGCGGCTCGCGGCGGAGCAACCCGGCGACCTACTCCGGGCTGCTCGACCCGATCCGCAAGGCGTTCGCCAAGGCCAACGGCGTGAAGCCGGCCCTGTTCAGCGCCAACTCCGAGGGCGCCTGCCCGAACTGCAACGGCGCCGGCGTCGTCTACACCGACCTGGCGATGATGGCCGGGGTCGCCACCGTCTGCGAGGAGTGCGAGGGGAAGCGCTTCGACGCCTCGGTGCTGGGATACCACCTCGGCGGCCGCGACATCAGCGAGGTGCTGGCGATGTCGGTGACGGAGGCGGGGGAGTTCTTCGGCGCGGGGGAGGCGCGCACGCCGGCCGCGCACGCCGTCCTGAAGCGGCTCGCCGACGTCGGGCTCGGCTACCTCAGCCTCGGCCAGCCGCTCACCACGCTCTCCGGCGGCGAGCGGCAGCGGCTCAAGCTGGCCACCCACATGGCTGAGAAGGGCGGCGTCTACGTCCTGGACGAGCCGACCGCCGGCCTGCACCTGGCCGACGTCGAGCAGCTGCTCGGCCTGCTCGACCGGCTGGTCGACTCCGGGAAGTCGGTCATCGTCGTCGAGCACCACCAGGCGGTGATGGCGCACGCCGACTGGATCATCGACCTGGGTCCCGGAGCCGGCCACGACGGCGGGCGGATCGTCTTCGAGGGCACGCCGGCCGACCTGGTCGCGGCTCGCGCCACCCTCACCGGCGAGCACCTCGCGGCGTACGTGGGCGGCTGAGCGGGGGCCGCCCGCGCGGGGTCCCCTCGCGCGGGCGGCGGCGCGCGCGTCGGTTACGCCGGGCCGGGGCGGCCGTTCTCGTGAAGTTCCGCCGCCTGCGGTTCCGCCGCCTGGAGGTCCGCCGGCCACGGCGGGTTGGGGCCGGCCACCGAGCAGGTCAGCGCGGCCACGCGTGCGGCGAAGCGGCAGGCCTCGCCGACCTCGTCCAGGGTCAGCCGGTCGAGCCCGCTGCCCAGCCGGCCGAGCTGCCCGAGGTGGTGCAGCAGACCCCCGGTGAAGGAGTCCCCGGCACCGATGGTGTCGACCACGGTGGTCGGCGGCGCGGGGACGGCCAGCCGTCGGCCGTCGAGCGAGGCGAGCGCACCCCGGTCGCCGAGGGTGATCACGACCAGCGGGACGCCGGCCCGGTGCCAGGTGTCACAGGCGTCCTCGGGGGAGACGCCGGGCAGCAGCAGGCCGAGGTCGTCGGCGCTGAGCCGCAGGACGTCGGCGGCCGCGCACCAGCGCGGGAGCCGGGCGCGGTAGACGGCCGGGGCGACCAGCAGCGGGCGGACGTTCGGGTCGACCGAGACGGTCGGACGGCCGCCGGCGCGGCCGGGCAGCTCCTCGATCAGCTCCTCGATCCGGGGGCCGCCGGGCTCGCGGACCAGGGCCAGCGAGCCGGTGTGCAGGCAGTCGACGTCGGCCAGCGGCAGGGCGGCGAGCTCCCCGGCGGTCCAGGCCCAGTCGGCGGTGCCCTCGGCGTGGAAGGAGTAGTGGGCCTGCCCCTGCGGGTCGAAGGTGGCGATGGCGAGCGTGCTGGGCTCGGCCGCGTTCACACAGGCGTCGAGGCCGACGCCGGAGCCGCGCAGGTGCTGCCGGAACAGGGCGCCGAACGGGTCGGCGGAGATCCGCCCGAGGAACCGGGTCGGGGTGCCGAGCCGGGCCAGTGCGACCGCCGTGTTGGCGGGGCCGCCGCCGGGCAGCACGCGCAGCGCGAGCTCGCCGGGACGGTGCCCGGCGGAGGAGTCGGCGAACGCGTCGGCGACGCACTCGCCGAGGACCGCGACCGGGCGTCGGGGCATGGTGACCGCCTTCGGGGGAGGGCCGCGGGGGCGGACCGCGGCGGGCCGCCCGGGCGGGCGGGAGGGTGGAGTCGCGAGTGTAGAAGACGGACCCGGGGGTCCGTCAGGGCCGGCCCGCCCGTCATGCGCGCCGTCATGTCCGGTTCCGGACGCCCCCGGCACCGGATTTCCGCCCGGCAGCCGCGACGCGCCCGTGCGGCCGCGTGCCTCTGCCGCTGGGCGGCCGGCGGCCCTAGACTGCGAGCTTCCGCGGTATTACCAGCCGGTAGGGATGGGGAGTTCGCATGGCGGAGGAGCGGGTCCACGCGTTCGGGGACGACGCGCTGGGGGAGCACGACGCGGTCGGGCTGGCCGCGCTGGTGCGGTCCGGCGAGGTGAGCCCGGCGGAGCTGGCGGCGGCCGCGGCGGCCCGCGCCGAACAGGTCGACGCGGCGCTGGCGCCCGTCGCGTTCGCCGCGTACGGGCGGCCGAGGACCGCGCCGGCCGGGGACGGCGGCCTGCTGGCCGGGGTGCCCAGCTTCCTGAAGGACAACGTCGACCTGCGGGGAATGCCGACCGGGCACGGGAGTTCGGCGTTCCGGGCCAAGCCCGCGCGGCGGAACGCCGGCTTCGCCGACCAGTTCCTCGGCACCGGCCTGGCCGTCCTCGGCAAGACCCGGCTGCCGGAGTTCGGCCTCAACGCCTCGACCGAGTTCGCCGAGGCCCGGCCGGTGCGCAACCCGTGGCGGCCCTCGCACTCGCCGGGCGCGTCCTCGGGCGGGTCGGCCGCGCTGGTCGCGGCGGGCGTCGTCCCGATCGCGCACGCCAACGACGGCGGCGGCTCGATCCGGATCCCGGCGGCCTGCTGCGGGCTGGTCGGCCTGAAGCCCACCCGCGGCCGGACGGTCCTGAACGACCAGGGCCGGAAGCTGCCGATCGACCTGGTCACCGACGGCGTGCTCACCCGCAGCGTGCGGGACACCGCCGCCTTCTTCGCCGCGGCCGAGCGCCACCACCGCAACCCCGCGCTGCCCCCGCTCGGCCTGGTGGAGGGGCCGGGCGACCGGCCGCTGCGGATCGGACTGGTGGTGGACTCACCGGTGGCGGTCAGCGACGCGCCGACCCGGCACGCGGTCGAGCGGACGGCGGAGCGGCTGGAGGCGATGGGCCACAAGGTGACGCCGGCCGTCCTGCCGTTCGGCACGGACTTCTCCCGGGACTTCACCCTCTACTGGGGCTACATCGCCTTCCTGATCGCCGCCACCGGCAAGCTGCTGCTCGACCCGGGCTTCCAGGCCCGCAAGCTGGACGGGCTGACCACCGGGCTGCGCCGCACCTTCCACCGCGAGTTCCGGAAGACGCCGGGCGTGCTGCGCCGGCTTCGGCAGGCGGAGGCGGCGTACGCGGGGCTGTTCCACGACCACGACGTGATCCTCTCCCCGGTGCTCGCGCACGTGGCGCCGCCGATCGGGCACCTGAGCCCGAACGTGGCCTTCGACGAGCTGGTCGACCGGCTGCACCGCTACGTGGCGTTCACGCCGGTGAACAACGTGACGGGCGGTCCGGGCCTCGCGCTGCCGGGCGAGCCGGCGGCCAACGGCCTGCCCGTGGGCGTGCACCTCTCGGCGGCGCACGGCCAGGAGCGGCTGCTGCTGGAGCTGGCCTTCGCCCTGGAGGCGGACCGGCCCTGGCGGCGCATCCAGGACTGAGGCGCGGATCCAGGACAGAGCGGCGGGACCGGGAGCGGGCCCGGCCCGGGCTCAGGCCGGGTCCTGCATGGCGATGGCCCGCGCGGCCAGGACCTCCTGGTGCAGCGGTGCGAGCACGTCCTCCCGCTCCTGCACCTGCCTCAGCGCCTCGCTGTCCGGCGGCAGCGGCTCCAGCGGGGCCGCCCCCGCCCGCAGCGCGCCCGCGAGCTCGGTCAGCTCCCGGGTGATCACCGCGACCTCGGCGGCGGGCGGCGCCGGCACGCCGTGCTCGATCCGGACCCGGGTGGCCGTGGTGGCCTCCACGATCCGCTCGACGGCGATCACCAGCGGCCACCAGGCGGCCGCCAGCGTGCCGGTCGGCGGCGGCTCGGTGAGCGCGCGCTGGAACTCGGACCGGACGTCGGACAGGTCACGGTAGAGCCGACGCCGCCGGCGCAGCCGGACCGCCTGGTCCCTGCCGGGCGCCATGCCGAAGGCCAGCGTGACGTACGCGGCCGTGTCCGCGACGGCGTCGGCGAGCCGGTCGCCGATCCGGGTGTGCCAGGACTCCGGCCAGAGCAGGTAGCCGGCCAGCAGCGCGATCGCGCAGCCGAGCAGCGAGTCGTACAGCCGGGGCAGGACCAGCTGGAAGCCCTGGTGGTTGATCTGGTCGGAGAGCAGCAGGATGACCGGCGTGATGGCGGCGGTCTGGAAGGCGTAGCCCTTGGCCGAGAAGGCCGGGATGAGCATCGCGAGCAGGGCGGCCGTCGGCACGTCCCACCACCCGCGGGGCACCTCGGCGAGGACCGGGATCGCGATCAGCAGCCCGCCCGCGGTGCCGAGCGCGCGCAGCACGGCGCGGGAGAACACCGAGCCGAAGTCGGGCTTCATGACGAAGGTGACGGTCAGCGCCACCCAGTACGAGCGGGGCACCGGCAGCGCCGAGACCAGCGCCTGGGCCAGGCCGATGCACAGCGCCAGCCGCAGTCCGTACCGCCAGGACGCGCCGGACAGCAGGGCCGCGCGGGCGGTGCGCCGGGCCCGGGCCCGGAACGTGGCGGGCCTTCCGAGGCGGTCGGCCGGCCCGTACGGGTCGGGGGCCGCCTCCCGGGCGATGCCGGCCGCGTGCCGCAGCGCCTGGTCGATGGCGCGTTCGGCCGGGCCGGTGGGCGGCGGCAGGTCCAGGGTGCCGGTCCAGGGACGGCCGTGTCCGACGACGTCGGCCAGCTCCCGCAGCGCCGTCGGGTACGCCTGCGACAGCGGGCCGAGCGAGGCCGGCCGCAGCTTGGCCGCCGAACCGGCCTCGACCACCGGCATCACCGCGTTGAGCTGGGCGATCAGCCGGGCGAGCCCGGGCGAGCGGCCGTGCCGGCGGATGCGGTGGGCGAGCAGCAGGTCGTAGGACTGGTTGAGCGACTCGGTGACGGCCTGCCGCCGCTCGTCGTGCTCGGGCGTCCCGGCCGCCCGCAGGAAGCCGGCGACCGTCCGGTACGCGTCGGCGACGGCCTCCCGCTCCGGGACGCCGCCGCGCAGCGGCCAGCCGAACAGGGTGAGCACCAGCACCACCAGACCGCCCAGCACGAGCAGAAGCGGCGGCTTCCACCAGGGCGTGGGCATCGGCAGGCCGGCGCCGACCACGGCGTTGAGCAGGAGCAGCAGCCCCGACACGGAGGCGACGGCCCCGATCGAGGAGATCATGCCGGAGACCAGGGCGACCACGGTGAGCGCGGCGACGGCGGTCCAGCCCTCCCCGTACGCCAGGCTCCCGAGGGTGACGCCGAGCGCACCGAACAGCTGCGGCACGGCGATGTTGAACACCCGCATCCGGTACGCGTCGGCGGTGTCGCCGATGACGGCGGAGAGCGCGCCCATCGACACCAGCGCACCGTACCCGGGCCGGCCGACGGCGATGCCGACCGCGAGCGGAGCGGAGAGCGCGACGGAGGCCCGGGCCACGGCGGCCCACGGAATCGGCGCGGAGTGCGGGCGCAGCCCCGCGGTGAGCCACCTCGGTGGTGCGAGCCGCCCGGCCCGCGAGCTCCGTGCCATAGGAGAAAACTACGGCGTGCCGGGCAGCCGGGCCCGCCACCGGGCGCCGGAACACCCGGGTCGGATATTTCCCGGGGGGCTGTCACATCCGGGGCGCGAGGTCCGTCGAGGGGGTGCAGGCACGAGAGATTCCGTGGAAGGGACACCCGCTGTGAACGCCACCGAGACCACCACCACCGAGACCACCGCCACCGCCCCCGCGACCGTCGGTCCGGCCTCGCGGATGCCGGACCCGTCCGAGCTCGTCCCGGAGCTGAAGGAGCTCGGGGGCTGGCTGTACCGCGCGACCGGGAACCGTTCCGTGCCGCGCACCACGATCGGGCTCGTCCAGCTGCGGGCCGGGCAGATCGTCGGCTCGACGTACCTGACCGCCCTGCACACCGGGCTGCTGCGCAAGGCCGGCGAGAGCGACCGGCGGATCGACGCGGTGGCGACCTGGCACACGGCCCCGTACTTCACCGACGCCGAACGCGTCGCGCTCGCCCTGGTCGACGCCGTCCTGACCGCGAACCCGCACGGCGAGCGCGTCTCCGACGAGCTGTACGCGGAGGCGGCCCGCCACTACGACCCCAAGGCGCTGGCCACCCTGACCATCGCCATCGGGCAGGTCAACTTCTTCGTCCCGCTCGCCCTGATCGGCAAGCCGGTCCCGGGCGTCGCCCCGTCCGAGCAGTGGACCTGAGCGGGCCCTACGGCGCGTCCGGGACCGCCGCCGGCCCGGTCCGGCGGCGGGTCAGGTCCATGATCCAGTTGGTCACCCACGTCCCGCCCCCGTCGGCCGAGAACGCCTGCTCCCACCGGGCGGAGTCGGCGGTGACGCCCGACCAGACGAAGCGGACCCGCACCGCCCGGCCGTCGTAGTGGTCGTCGCCGTGGAACTCGCCCCGGCCGTCCGTGAACCGGCCGACCACGGGCGGGAAGAGGGTGCCGGTGCGGCTGCTGGACCAGTACAGCGACCAGGTCCGCGCGGCGGGGTCGTACAACCGGAGGGTCAGCCCGGAGAAGCCCCGGGTGGGGAACTCGATCTCGTCGACGTTGGCGCCGCCGCCGAAGTGCCGGGTGGCGCGGCTGACCGCGGGGAACTCCTCCCACGGGCTCGCCGCGTCGAGGAAGTCGGTCCGGCGGCGGTTGGCGACGTCCCAGGTGCCGCGCAGGAAGTCGAAGTCGTTCACGCGAGCGCTCCAGTGGTTCCGGTCGTGGGGGTCGTGCCGGCCGTGCCGGTCGTGCCCGCGGGCAGCGCGTCGGCGAGATAGGCGGGCAGGTCGGGACGGTCCGGGGCGAGCAGGTGGCGCACCCAGGCGTCGCGTTCGTGGTGGATCGGCGGCAGCTCCCAGACGCAGCCGATCAGCGAGCGGTCGAGCCGGACGAAGTGCGTCGGGTCGGTGTCCGGGCAGCCCAGGACCGGCTGCCCGGCCGCTGCGCCGGCGAAGTGCAGGACGTTGTCCCATACCCAGCTGTACACGTTGAGGTACGCGCCGGTGTCGCCCCCGCGGTGCAGGACGACGAAGGAGGCCGGCGGGGTGCCGTCCGGCGGTGGCAGCAGCTCGGGCAGCAGCGCGTACGCGGCCCGTTCGACCTCGGGATCGATGCCGCGCGGGTCCGCGGTGACGTGGTAGCGCTTGACGTGCCGCCCGCCGATGTCGACCGGCGGCGGCACCAGCAGGAGTTTCTCGGTGAAAGCCATGCCTGGACGGTAGGGGCGCTCCACTGACATCCTCTGTCAGTGAAGTCCGGCCGGTTGCTCTCGATCCTGCTGCTCCTCCAGACCAACGGCCGGATGACCGCGGCCCGGCTGGCCGGGGAGCTGGAGGTCTCGGTGCGCACCGTCTACCGGGACATCGAGGCGCTGCAGGCGGCCGGTGTGCCGCTGTACGCCGACCCCGGGCACGGCGGCGGCTACCAGGTGCTGGACGGCTACCGGACCCGCCTGACCGGGCTCAACTCCGGTGAGGCGGAGGCGCTCTTCCTCTCCGGCCTGCCCGGGCCCGCCGCCGCCCTCGGGCTCGGCCCCGCCCTCGCGGCGGCCCAGCTCAAGCTGCGCGCCGCGATCCCGCCCGGGCTGCGCGAGGACGCCGACCGGATCCGCTCGCGCTTCCACCTGGAGGCGCCCGGCTGGTACGCGGAGGACGACCGGGTGCCGTTCCTGCCGGAGGTCGCGGAGGCGGTCTGGCACGGGCGGGTGCTCCGGGTGCGGTACCGCCGCTGGAAGGAGCCGACCGAGGTCGACCGCCGCCTGGAGCCGTACGGCCTGGTCCTGAAAGCGGGCCGCTGGTACGTGGTCGCGGGCCCCGGTCCGCGTACCTACCGGGTCGACCAGATCCTCGAACTCTCCTTCACCGGCGAGGAGTTCGACCTCCCCGAAGGCTTCGACCTGCCGGCCCACTGGCGGCGCCACGAGGCGGACTTCCACGCCCGGCTCCACCGGGCCGAGGCGGTGGTGCGGCTGACGCCCGCGGCGGCGGCCCGGCTCACCGGCGCCGTGGCGCGCGGCTTCCGGGAGACCGCGGTGGCCGAGCCGGACGGCCGGCTGCGGGCCGTGCTGCCGGTCGAGTCGCTCGACCAGGCCCATGCGTTCTTCCTCGGCCTGGGCGCGGACGTGGAGGTGCTGGAGCCGCCGGAGCTGCGCGAGCGCCTTGCCCGGACGGTCCGCATCCTGGCCGCCCGCTACGGGAGTTGACCGGCGGCCCGGCGGGTGCGGGTCAGGAGACCCGGGCCGCGGGGCGGGCCGGGGCGGTCGGTTCGGGTCGGCGGGTGGTGGGCAGGTCGCGGGTGCGGCCGACGGGGGAGAAGAGCAGGATCAGGGCGGCCAGTGGGACGCCGACGGTGGTGACCCACATCGCCGGGCGCAGGCCGATCGTCGAGCCGAGGACGCCGGCGAGCACGGCGCCGAGCGGGATGGTGCCGTAGTTGAGGACGGCGGCGCTGGCGGTGAGGCGGCCGAGCAGCTCGGGCGGGCAGTAGCTCTGCTGGAAGCCGGACTTGAGCACGTTGCCGGCCACCACCCCGGCGGAGACGCCGAACCCGCCGACGAGGTAGAACAGGACGCCCGCCCCGGCCGTGGTGAGCGGGATGAGCAGGGCCAGGGTGGGCAGCCCCAGCTCGAACAGGAGCATCGCGCGGGCGGTGCCGATCCGGGCGGCGGCCCGGCGGGCGGCGAACGCCCCGGCGATCCCGCCGCCGGCGGCGGCCGCGACCAGCCCGCCGACCGTGCCGCCGGCGAGGCCGACCTCCCGCACCAGGAAGGCCACCAGGATCGACTGGTACCCCATCAGCGCCAGGTTGGAGGTGGCGCCGAACAGCGTCAGCGTGCGCAGCCAGCGGTCGCCGGCGACCAGGCGCAGGCCCTCGCCGACCTCGCGGCGCAGCGCGCGCCGCCTGGGCGGGGCGGGCACCTCGCGGTACCGGATCCGGCCGAGGCAGACCAGCGAGACCAGGAAGGTGGCGGCGTTGGCGGCCATGCCGTTGACCGCTCCCGCGAACTGGGCGATCAGGCCGCCGGATCCGAGGCCGGCGATCTGGGCGGCGGAGGCGCTGCCGTGCAGCTTGGCGTTGCCCTCGGGCTGGTCGGCGGGGTCCAGCAGTCCGGGCAGGTAGGCGGTGTAGGCGGTCTGGAAGAAGACGGCGGCGGTGCCCGTCAGTAGGGAGACGGCGAGCAGCAGTCCCATGCCGAGCCGGTCCAGCCGGTCCGCCAGCGGGACGGCGGCGAAGAGCAGCAGCGAGACCGCCGCGGCGGCGAGCATGACCGGCCGGCGGGGTAAGCGGTCCACCCAGACGCCGGCCGGCAGGCCGATCAGCAGCCAGGGCGCCCAGGCGGCGGCGTTCAGCAGGCCGATCTGGAGGGTCGAGGCGTGCAGGTCGGAGACGGCGATCAGCGGCAGGGCCACGCCGGTGACCGAGGCGCCGAACTTCCCGGCGGTCTCGCCGCACCAGAGCAGCCGGAAGTCCCGGTGGCGGCGGAGCAGCCCGCCCCGGCCCGTGCTGCCGGTGGTGTCCGCTTCGCGTGGGTGGTGCGGGTCGCGTGCCGGGTGCGTGCCGCGTGTGTCGCGCGCGTCGCGGCTCATGCGGCACCGCCCTCGGTCCGGCGCGGGAAGGACTGGAGCTGCACCACGACCGGCAGCGCGCCGGGCTCCGGCTCGCTGCCCTCGCCGACGGTGTGGCGGGCGATGACGGCGAACAACTCGTCGTTGAGCGACTGGAGTTGTCCGGGAGTCAGGCGCAGGTTGCTCCAGTCGGACACGGTGCCGACGTTGCGCCACTCGTCCTCCCACTCCTCGTCGAGGTAGGAGGTGACGCGGTTGAAGTACTGCTGCACCAGCTCGTGCAGGTAGAGCGCGAGCGCGCCGCGGCTGGCCGGGTCGTCGCGGAAGTCGGCGGTGTCCAGCCGGTTGGCCACCGGCACCCGGCGCCACCAGCGTTCGCGCTTGGTCCCGCGGCCGGTCTCCTCCTCGATGAAGCCGTGCTCGGCGAGGTGCCGCAGGTGCCAGCTGACCGTCCCGGTGTTCTCGCCGAGCCGCTCGGCGAGCCGGGTCGCGGTGGCGGGCCCGTCCAGGTTGAGCAGCTCGAAGATCTGCATCCGCAGCGGGTGGGCCAGCCCGCGCAGGCTCCGGGCGTCGAGCCGGCGCTGCGGCCGGGCGGAGGGGGGCGGCTGTTCGGGGTGCTCGGTCATGACGCTCATCGTAGGGTGCAGAGAGTTCTCTGCATAGGGTTCTTTGCAGAGAATCCTCTGCAAGTCGCCCACGCCGGCCCCGCGCCGGCCCCGCCCCGGAGCCGCGCCGGCCCCGCGCCGGCCCCGCCCCGGAGCCGCGCCGGGACCAGCACGGTCCCGGGGCGGCGATCCGCCGGACGGGCGGCATCGTGATCTTCTAGAGTCGGCTGCGGTACGACCGGACGACCGGAGAGGCGGCACCACCATGAGCGAGCAGCAGGCCCCCGAGCCCTACGAGCACGTCGACGAGGACTGGCAGACCGCGCTGGCGGTCGTCGCCCACCCGGACGACATGGAGTACGGCGGCGCGGCGGCCGTCGCCCGCTGGACGGCGCAGGGCAAGAAGGTGATCTACGTGATGGTCACCAGCGGCGAGGCCGGCATCGACTCGCTGAACCCCGAGGAGTGCGGCCCGCTGCGCGAGGCCGAGCAGCTCGCCTCCGCCGCCGTGGTCGGCGTCGACACCGTCGAGTTCCTCGGCCACCCGGACGGCGTGCTCGAGTACGGGCTGCCGCTGCGCCGCGACATCGCCCGCGCCGTCCGCCGGCACCGCCCGGACATCGTCATCACCAGCAACTTCCGGGAGACGTACGGCGGGGTCTTCCTCAACCAGGCCGACCACATCGCGGTCGGCCGGGCCACCCTGGACGCCGTCCGGGACGCCGGCAACCGGTGGGTGTTCCGCGAGCTGACGGCCGAGGGGTACGAGCCGTGGAACGGCGTCCGCGCGGTCTGGGCGGCCGCGTCGCCCGAGTCGCGGCACGCCGTCGACACCACCGAGCACTTCGAACAGGGCATCGCCTCGCTGGCCGAGCACAAGGCCTACCTCGCCGGGCTGGGCGGCGCGATGGCCGACCCGCGGGAGTTCCTGGAAGGCTTCGGCCGCGGCGCCGGCAGCCGCCTCGGCACGCGCTTCGCCGTCCCGTTCGAGGTGTTCCCGCTCCGCTAGACCCCGTCGTTCCCGGTGCCCGCGTCTCCGGTGCCCGCGCCTCCGGCGTCCTCGTTTCCGCCGGCCGCGCCCCCGCCGCCGGCCTCGCGCTCGCCGGCCTCGCCCCCGCCCGGGGTGTCCTCCCGGCTGCTCCGCCCCCGCTGCCGGCGGCGGACTGCCCTACACGCTGACCTGGCCGGGCATCACCGCGGACACCCTCGGCAGCTACCAGGACAAGCCGGTGCTCAC
>NZ_JBEYVJ010000103.1:0-23491 GCF_040643935.1 Kitasatospora sp. NPDC047058
GGGACGACGGGCCAGGCGGGGATGCCGACGCTGGCGGGCTTCACGGCCTGCCAGACGTCGATGTAGGGGTGCCCGACCACCAGGACGGCGTCGCCCGGACCGCCTTCACCGCGGCCCCCGCGCCGAGCCGCCCGCTCGCCGACCTGGTCGCCCCCTGCACGGCCAGCCCGGCCCTGGTGAACTCGCGGTGGCTGAGCAGCGTGTCCCCCAGCCGGACCGCCCGGTTCCCGGCGCCGACCGCCTGCGGGGCCGCCGCCGTCGCATCGGGGTGCGGCAGGACCTCGGAGACGGTGCTCAACCGCCCGGTCGCGTCCACCGCCCAGCTGAGGACGCCCGCGTGGGTGGCCGTCAGCACCGGCTCGGCGAACAGCCCGTACAGCCGCAGCCCGCCCGCCTCCGCGTACGCCTGGCGGGCGGTGCCGCGCAGGTCGGCGAGGGCCGTGGCGGCGGAAGGCGTGGCGGCGGCGGGAACCGTGGCGGCGGTGGTGAGGGCCGTGGTGAGGGCCGTGGTGAGGGCCGTGGTGAGTTCGAGCAGCTCGCGCTGGGCCGTGACCAGGTCGGCCAGCCGGTGGTCCGGCTCGCCGGCGCGGGCCGCGCGGACCCGCGTCACCAAGGTCACCGCCGCCGCGGCCGGCCGGTACAGGCCCGCCAGCCGGGCGCGGTGTCCGGCCCGGAGCAGCTCCGCCTGCAGGACGGCCCCCGCACCGCCGACCCCCGCCGCGAGGACGGCGGCGGCCGCCCGGTGCAGGTGCCGCGCGGCGGCGGCCTCGGCCGGGACGAGCGGCGCCGCCGGCGCCGCCGTCTCCGGGACCGGGGCCGGGGCCGACTCGGGCGAGGACGCGGGCGCGCTGTCGGGCCCGGGCTCGTCGTCGGCGAGGCGGCAGACCGTGACCGCCGCCGCCCGGTGCACGCAGGCGGGTGCCAGCAGACAGCCGCAGCGGACGTCGGCCTGATCGGCGATCACCCCGCCGGGCGCGTGCAGGAGCAGCGCGGCCTCCTCGTCGACGGCGATCCGCCAGTCGTCGCCGGACCGCTCCACCGGCCGCGCGGCCAGTTTGGCGGCCGCGCCGTCGAGCCGCTTCTGCAGGCGGGCCGACAGGCCGGCCACCACCTCGGCGACCACCTCCGGCCGTACCGCCGGCCACTCGGCGCTCGCGTTCACCGTCGGACTCGTCACGTGACCTTCTCCCCCACCCAGCGGGCCAGTTCGAGCGGGCTCAGCGCCGCTACGGGCATCCCGGCCGCGACCAGTTGGCTCGCGACCGCCTTCGAATACCGGGCCGTCCCGGTGTCGTCCAGCGCGGCGCAGCCGATCAGCTGGCAGCCCGCGTCGACCAGTGCCCGGGTCTGCGTGAGCAGCCCGCCGACCGGGCCGCCCTCCTCGAAGTCGCTGATCACGGCGACCAGCGTCCGCGAGGGCACGGTCACCAGCTCACGCGCGTACTTCAGCCCGGCGGCGATGTGCGTCCCGCCGCCCACCCGGACCTCCAGCAGCAGGCCCAGCGGGTCCTCCACGCGCTCGGTCAGGTCGAGGACCTCGGTGGAGAAGGCGACGAAGTGGGTGCTCAGGGACGGCACCCCGGCCAGGATCGAGGCGGTCAGCGCCGCCCAGACGGTGGACGACTCCATCGACCCGGAGACGTCCACGACCAGGATCAGCCGCCAGTCCGCCGCCTTGCGGGCCCTGGTGCGGAACACCGGCCGCTCGGGGACGATCACCGTGCCGCCGCTGCCGTCCGCCGCCGGGCGGGCGGTGGCGAGGTTCGCCCGGATCGTCCGGTCGAGGTCCAGCCCGCCCCCGGGGCGGCGGCTGGGCCTCGGCACGCTGATCCCGGTCAGTGCCGGACGCAGCCTGGTCGCCAGCTCGCGGGTCAGCTCGTCCACCAACCGCCGTACCAGCGGCCGCAACCCGGCGATCCGCGCCTCGGGCAGTCCGCCGGCGTGCTCCAGCACGGACCGCAGCAGCTCGACCGACGGCCGGACGGCGCCGGGGTCGATCGCCTCCCACGCGTCCGTCCGCCCCTGCGCGGCGGCCGCGGCCAGCACCTCCTCCCGGATGCCCGGCCCGAAGAGTGCGGCCAGTTCCTCGCCCCACTCGCGCACCCCCGGATAGGGCGCCTCCCGGCTGCCCCGCCCGTCCACGCCCGGCCCGGCCCCCTCGCCACGGCCGGTGCCGTACAGCTCGTCCAGTGCGGCCGCCACCCGGCCGGCCCGGCCCCGGAAGCCGTCCGGGCCCGGGCGGCCCAGCAGCAGCCGCCACCGCTCGGCGGGGGCGAGAAGGCGGGCGTCCGGGGTGGTGGCGGGGGTGGCGGGGAGCGCGGTTGCGGCCGGCGTGCGGGCGGCCGCCAGGCCAGCGGGGGCGGGCGCCAGGGCAGTCGCGGTGCCCGCGGCGGAGACCGCCGGGAGCAGGTTGCGGTGGGCCAGGGCGGCCCGGGCCGTCAGGTCCGCGCGGGTCCAGGCGGCGAGGAGGGCGGGCGCGACCGTGTCCGGGAGGGCGTCCAGACGGGTGCCCAGGCGTTCCTCGACCAGGGTCAGGAGCCGGTCGCGGGCCGCCGGGCTGAGCGTGTCGAAGCCGCCGCGCAGTGCGGGCAGCCGGTCCAGGAACGCCGTGTCGGGCAGGGTGGTGACCCGTTCCAGAAGCGGTTCCAGCACCTCGGGTGCGGAGGCGAGGAGGCCCTCGGCGGCGGTGAGCAGGCCGGCCAGCGAGCGCCCGAGCGTGTGCCTGCCGTCCGGTCCGGTGGCGCCGTCGACCCAGGAGGCCGCCCGGCCGCCGAACGCCGCCGGGTCGTCCTGCCCGAGCAGCACCCGCACCGCACCCGCCGCGCCCCGGACCAGCGGGCTCCCCCCGTCGGCGAGTTCGGCCAGCGCATGGCCGAGCCGCAGCCCGCCCGAGCGGTCGGCCCGGCGGGCCAGCTCCACCAGTGCCCGGGCGTCGGCCGGGTCGTCCGACCCGCCCAGCCCCTCCAACTGGCGTACCGCGGCGACGGTCAGCAGCTCCGCGGCGTCCGCGAGCACCCCGGACCGGGCGTCGGCGCCGGTCGGGGCGTCGTCGCTCGGGGCCTCGCCGGCCGTCGGGGCGCCGTCGCCGGTCGTCGGAGTGCCGTCGTCGGCCGGGGCGAGGCCGGGGATGTGGCCGGCCCGGAGGCGGTCCAGCAGGGCGAGGGCGTCGAGGAGTTCGGGAAGGGTGGCCGATCGGGGCAGGACGGTGGTGAGCTGGGCGAGGCGGGTGTCGGCGAGGGCGGGGAGGCCGCAGGCCGCGGCCTGGGTGAGGCCGGTGAGGATGTCGCGGGCGGTCGGGCCGTCGGCCTGCTGCTCGCGGCGCAGGCGTTCCCGGAGGGCGCCTTCGGCGGCCTGGGCCGGGGTGACGCCGCGGGTGCCGGCGACGGTGAGCATGGCGGCGGTGGCCGGCGTCCACTGGACGCGCCAGCGGGTGCCGAGCGTTTCGGTGCCGCCGGCGCCGGTGGCGGCGACCGGTTCCGCGTACGGGACGTCGCAGGCGGTGAGGCGGTGGAGGAGCAGGTCGCGACGGCGGTCGAGCGGTGAGCGCAGCGGGTCCAGCCGCAGGTCGCGCGGGGTCCCCGCGGTGTCGCCGGGGCCGGGGAGGCCGAGTTCGGCGAGGTGCGCCTCGACCGCGGGGGCGAGGCCGCTGCGCGGGGCGGCGTGGGCGGCGCGGCCGGTGCGGGTGCCGACCAGGACGCGTTCCAGGGCGCGGGCGACGGCCCGGCCGCGGCCGAGCGGTTCGCCCTGGGCGAGGACGGTCTGGACGGCCTCGACGAGTTCGCCGCGCCCGGGGGCGGCGAGGCCGCGCAGCCGGGCGAGGTCGCCGGCCAGCCGGACGATCTCGCGGGCGTCGGCGGGGCCGGAGGGGTGGTCCTGCGTGCGCAGGGCCTCGCAGATGCGGACGGCGGTGTGGGTGAGCGCGTCCGCGAGGCGCTGCGGGTCGCCGCCGGCCTCCAGGACGGTGTGCTGCCACTCGGGGTCGCGGATGCCGGCCGGGTAGCCGGAGCGGGCGTCGAGCAGGGGGTAGGTGTAGGGGATCAGCGAGACGACGTGGCCGCCGTCCGGCTCCGCCTCCGCAGCGGGCACCGCCTCCGCGGCCGGCGCGGCGTCCGCGCCGGGCGGCCCGGACGGCGGGTCGAGCAGGGCGGGTGCGTGGAAGGCGCCGACCACGGCGGCGACCCGCCGGCCCCCGGCCGAGGCGGCCCGGATCCGGTCCCGCATCCAGGCCTCGCGCCGCAGGTCGTAGGGGTCGACACCGGTGCCGTCGGCGGCGTCGCGGCGCATGGCCCAGCCGACCAGCAGCGCGGCGCGCCGGACGGCCTCGGGGGTGGAGCCCGGGGCGGTGGTCTCGACCAGGCGGTCCCAGAGGTCGTCGTCGGTGGCGCGCCCGGTGAGCCGGTGGCGCAGCGCGTCGGTGACGCCGGGGCGGTCGTCGGCCGCCGGTTCGCCGGCCGGGCGCCGGGAGGGCCCGCGGTGGGCGAGCGGCAGGTCGCAGGCGACCGCCTCGACGCCGTTGCGGTGGGCCCAGCGCAGCGCCGCCAGCTCCGGGGAGAAGTCTGCGAAGGGGTAGAAGGCGGGCCCGGAGGCGCCGTCGGTGTTCCCGTCGCGGCCCCCGGCGGGGGCGGCGGCGAGGGCGACGGGTGCCCGGGTGGATTCGTCGGCCAGCCAGCCCAGCCAGGGCTGGAACTCGGCGGGCAGTTCGACCAGCACCACCTCGGGCCGGGCGGCGTCGAGCAGCGCGGGCACGACCGCGCTGAGCGAGGGCGCGTGGTGCCGCACCCCGATCAGGAACGGCCCGGGCGCGCCGGCGCCCGCGGCGGCCAGCCGGTCCGCCTCCGCCTGCACCGCCCCGCGCGGGTCGGTGCCCACGTCCGCCGCCGCCCCGCCCGGGTCGGCGGGTCCGGCCGGCTGTGCTCCGCGGCGCATGGCCGCGCTGCTCGTCGTCATCGCCTCACGCCTCCAGTGCCGAGCGCAGGTCCCACAGGGTGCGCCAGGTGCCGGCGCCCTGTTCGGCGCGGCGGCGGACCGGGCCGTCCCAGTAGCCGAGCAGGCGGGCGGCGTCGGCCGGGTCGTCCTTGCGGACGACGCCGATCAGCTGGCCGGGGAGCCTGCCGAGCAGGTCGCCGCCGTCGGGCAGGTAGGCGGCCGAGACGCCGAGGGCGGTGGCCACCGAGACGGCCTCCGCGGTGCTCATCACGGTGGACGGGCGTTCGACGTCCCAGCCCTCGGTGGAGCGGCCGGTGCGCAGGTCGCGGAAGGCGGTGACGAGCGCCTCGAGCACGGCGTCGTCCACCGCGTACGGGGCGCCGGCCCGGGCGACGGCGGCGGTGGACTGACGGCGGACCAGCTCGACCTCGGCGGCCAGGCTGCCGATCGGGCCGACCGTCTCGAAGTTGAACCGCCGCTTGAGTGCGGCGGACATCTCGCTGACCCCCTTGTCCCGCAGGTTGGCGGTGGCGATGAGGGTGAAGCCGGCGGCGGCGTGCAGCTGTCCGTCCGGGCTGCCGGCCAGCTCGGGGACGGCGACGCGCCGTTCGGAGAGCAGCGAGACCAGGGCGTCCTGGACCTCGGGCAGGCAGCGGGTGACCTCCTCGACCCGGGCGACCGCGCCGGTGGTCATCGCGGTGAGCACCGGCGAGGGCACCAGGGCCTCCCGGCTGGGGCCCTTGGCCAGCAGCAGGGCGTAGTTCCACCCGTACTTGAGCTGGTCCTCGGTGGTGCCGGCGGTGCCCTGGACGGTGAGCGCGCTGGTGCCGCAGACGGCGGCGGCGAGCAGCTCGGACAGCATCGACTTGGCGGTGCCGGGCTCGCCGACGAGCAGCAGGCCGCGCTCGCCGGCGAGGGTGACGACGCACCGCTCGACGAGCGCCCGCTCGCCGACGAACTTCTGCTCGACGGCCAGGCTCCTGCGCCCGGCCTTGAGCTTCTCGCCGTCGCTGCCCATCACGAAGGTGACGACGGCGCGCGGGGTGAGCCGCCAGCCGGGCGGGCGGGGGCCGGAGTCGTGCGCGGCCAGGAACTCCAGTTCGGCGGCGTACTTCTCCTCCGGCGGGACGGTCTGCCGCACGGCGGGGGCCTGGGCGCCGGGGTCGGTGGCGGCGGGGTTGTCGACGGCCTGGTCGGTGGCGGCGGGGTTGTCGACGGCCTGGTCGGTGGCGGCGGGGTTGTCGACGGCCTGGTCGGTGGCGGCGGGGTTGTTGACGGTGGTGCTCATCGGCGGGCCTTCCTGCGCTTGCCGGTCTGAAGCTCTTCGTAGCCGGGGGTGTCCCCGTCGCCGATCCGCTGCCAGGCCCGGGCGAACAGCTCCGGGACGGACAGGTGCGGCAGGACGGCCCGGTGGGTGGGCAGTTCGTACAGGCCGGCCTTCCAGGTCTCGGCGGGCAGGCCGGGGGCCTTGGCCTCCTGCCAGCCGCCGGGCAGGAAGAGACTGCGGCCGGCGCGGGCCCGCTTGGCCTCCAGCACCAGGGCGGTGGCGGCGAGTTCGGCGCGGGCGCGCTTCAGCCGGGCGGGCTTCCAGCCCGTCCAGCGGGCGACGTTGCGGTCGGTCGGGTCGGGCAGGGCGAGCAGCTGGAGGTAGAGCGCGGCGGCGTCCTCGCCGAGGCCGTGCGCAGCGGCCACCTCTGCGACCAGGCCGGGCACGCTGCGCTGCGGGTTCTGCGCCCAGGCGGCCGGGGCCGGTACAGCGTCCGCGGTGTGCGCGGGCGGTGCCACCAGCCGGTCCAGCCCGCCGCTCAGGACCGCCTCCAGGGCGGGCCGCTGGCTGCCGAACCAATAGCTGTCGGAGAGCCCGTCGAGCAGCTCCAGCAGCGGGTCGTCGGCGCCGGTGAGCCCGGCCGGGCGCAGCCAGGCCTCCTCCTCGCCCCCGTGGCCGGGGGCGAGGACCAGGGCCTCGCCGCAGCGGACCAGGCCGTCGGCGTCGGCGCCGCCCTCGGCGGGCAGGCCGTAGCGGGTGCGCAGGACGGGTGTGAGCTTCTGGTCCTTGACGGTGCGGTTGAGGTTGTAGTCGAGCAGCAGCCCGGGGTCGCCGAGGCGGGTGCGCAGGGCGGTGGCGGCCTGCGGCAGGAGCGGGCGCAGCGGGCTGTCGGCGGGCAGGTGGTAGGCGAGCCAGCGGAGCGCGTCGACGGCTCCGCCGAGGTCGTTGTTGCCGGGCAGGGCGGCGGGGTCCTCGGCGTGCAGGCGGAGCGGGCCGCCGTGCTGGTCGGCGCGCAGCCGGTAGCCGGTGGTGCGGCTGAGCCAGGCCGTGCGGGCGGGGTTGAGGACCGCCTCGATCTGGCTGACGGCGACGCCGGTGACGGTGGCCTGGGCCTCCTCCGGCAGGGTGACGAGGGTGCCGAACCGCTCGGTCCAGCGGGCTGCCCCGGCCTCGGTGTCGGGCCCGGTGGTCCAGAGGTCCTCCGGCTCGGCGGGCAGCAAAGCGGACCAGACCTCGGCGAGGGCGGTGTGCTCCCGGTCGCGCAGCCAGTCGCGGGCGGCCTTGGCCTCGGTGGACTTGAGGCCGTACTCCTTGAGGCGGTCGGCGGGGAGCACGGCTCCCCACCACTGGAAGAGGGTGTTGGCGGGGCTGAGCAGCAGGGTGGCCCGGGTGGTGCCGATGCCGGTGCGGGCGGCGAAGGCGGCGGCGTGGGCGGCGTCCCGGGCGGGGGCGCCGTGCAGGGCGAGCTGCTGCCCGAAGCGGGCCGCCCAGTCCGCGCCGATCCGGTCCTCGGTGGTGCGTTCCGCGGCCGTGCCGAAGTGCGCCACGGGGCCGAACGCGCCGCTCGGGTCGTGGTCGACGGCGAGCCAGTGCACCCGGTCGTCGCGGTGGTGGCGACAGCCGAGGACGATCACCGTCCGGTCGCCGTGCCGCAGTACCTGGCCGGTGCGCTTGGGGTGCTTGTGCTTGTGGGTCGCGTCGTTGAGCGGCTCGGTGAGGGTGACCTCGCGCAGGGTGGCGCCGCGGTCGGCGAGCGGGCCCTTCGTCAGCTCGTCCAGCAGCAGCACCAGGCCGGCCCGTTCGGCGCTGCCGGTGAGCGGGGCCGCCGCGGCGTAGGCGAGGGTGCCGAGCCGGCCGAGCAGGTGGAGCCAGCCGTGGTGGTCGTCGCCACTGCCGCTGAGCTCGACCTTGAGCGGGGTGGCCCAGCCGTCGGCGTCCGCGGGCACGGCCGGCGGGTCGGCGAGGACGGCGGTGACGGTACGCAGGTTGTTGAGGACCCGCCAGTGCTCGCCGCTCTCCCAGGTCCGGCCGAAGCCGTCGGCCCCGGGGAGCAGGACGCCGGCGGCCGCGCGCAGTTCGTGGTCGCGGCCGTGCGCGGGCCGGTAGCCGTCGGCCGGGGTTGCGCCGTTCTTCGACCGGCCGGCCTCGGGCTGCGGGACGAACCGGGCGACCCGGTCGAGCAGGTCGGTGGCGGCCCGGGCGAGCCCGGCGACGCCGGCCCGCAGCAGCGGGTGGCCGAGGCCGGGCATGGCCTCGCCGACCGCCGCGACCGGCACCCGGCTGCGGGACTTCTTGCCGTTGGCCAGCAGGCGGCGGCGCCCCTGGACGGTGAGCCAGCGCTGCTCGCCGACGGCGGCCGGCTCGGTGTCGACCGGCCAGGCGGCGTCGATCAGCCGGGCGGCCTGCTCGTCGGTGACGGCGCGCAGGGTGCGCGAGCCCTCCTCGTCGCGCGGTCGCAGGGCGTGCCAGTGGGCGAGCGGCGGGACGTAGGCGGTGCCGGCCGCGTCCAGGCCGCCGGGGCGGCAGACGCGCAGGCCGGCGGTGGTGTCGGCGCCCCGCTCGGGGTCGGTGCGGTCGGCTCCGGCTGCGGGAGCCGCTGCGGCTGCGGTGTCGACCGGCAGGGCGAGGGTGAGGCCGCCGCCGCGTTCCTCCACGACCAGCGGGTGGGCGCCGCCGGGCAGGGTGAGCCGGCCGACCGGGAAGCACCGGGCGTGGCCGCCGCTGCCGGGCAGCACGAGGGTGGTGCCGTCGGCGGTGCCGGTGGTGACCCGGCCGCCGTCCACCCGGACCCAGCTGCCGAGCACGACGCCGTCGGTGCCGAGCGGGGTGTCCTCCAGCCCCGGCTGCATCGGCAGCAGCCGGGTCCGCCGCACGTCGAGCCGGCCGGCGGCCGCGCCGGCGGAGAGCCGGGGCGGCTCGGCGGAGCGGCCGAGCGTGCCGGTGGCCGGGTCCAGCTCGACCAGGTGGTCGCCGTCCTGGCCCCAGCGGACCGTCCAGTGGCCGGTGCCGTCGCCGATCACCGCGTGCTCGGCGGGCGCCCGGGTGTCGCCGGCGTGCAGCGGGCGCTCGCCGGTGGTCCGCCCGCCGCCGGGCAGCGGCAGGGAGGGGGCACCGGGCTCGTCGCTGCCGCCGTAGTAGCGGACGATGGTCTCGCCGCCGAGCTCGAACGTCTCGGCGGGGCGGCCGGACCAGTAGGCGTGCTGCTTGCCCTCCCGGTACCAGGCGACCAGCAGCTCGCCGTCGACGTAGCGCAGCCGGGGCCGCTGCCAGCTCTCCAGCTTGTCGGGGATGCGCAGGGTGTGTTCGAGCACGATGCCCTGCGGGCCGACCACAAGGACCTGCGACCCGCGGGCGAGGACGAGGTGCGGCCAGGCCTCCTCGGTGAACAGGTTGTCCGGGAGGGTGCGGCCGGCCGGACCGCCGGGTGCCTCCCCGGGCTCGACGCCGAGCCGGGCGAGCGCCTCCTCCAGGGCGGGCCAGCCGAGTTCGTCGAAGATGCCGTTGCGCAGGGTGCGGGCGAGCAGCCCGGTGACGTCGAGGCCGGCGATCCGCTCGGCGGCGGCCGGGTTCTCGGCGACGATGGCGGGGCGGCTGGTCCGCAGCACGCGCAGCAGGTCGGTGGCGCTCGCCAGGCCGCGGGCGGCGAGGAGTTCGTCGGCGCGCTCGTCGGACCACTCGACGAACAGTTCGCGCAGCACCGGCAGGGCGGGCACCTGCTTGGCCACGGCGGCGTCCCAGACGCCCGGGACGGCGGCGCGCAGCGCGGGCCGGAACCGGGGGTCGGCGGCGAGCGCGGCGAGCGGGCGGCTGTCCGGGAGTGCGTCGCGCACCCAGTCGGTCAGGCCGAGGGTGAGGCCGTCGGCCGGGTCGGCGACCGGGACGCCCTCGGCGAGCAGCAGGTCGAGCACCTCGATCCGGGTGGTGCTGTTGCGGCGGCCGGTGAAGACGTCCACCGGGACGCCGTCGGCGCGGAGCCGGCCGGCCATCCGCGTGACGAGGGCGACGGTCTCGGTGCTGATGCCGTGGCTGCGCCAGCCCCGGCCGAGGTGGCCGAGCCAGCGCTCCAGCCAGGCGGCGGGCGTCTCGGCGGCGGGCGTCTTGACGGCGGGCGCGTCGCCGGCGGGCGTCTCGGCGGCCTGCGCGTCGGCGGCGGCCGGGCCGGTGAGCAGCTGCTCGGCGCCGCTCTCGGCGAGGACGGCGAGCCAGGAGGCGTCCTGGGCGTTCTGGTCGCTCACGCCGGCCGGGTCGGGCAGGATCTCCAGCAGCCGGGCGCGGACGGCCGCGTCGCTGCGGCCGAGGTCGACGACGGCGCCGTGCCAGGACTTCCAGAACGCGCCGGGCGCCCGGTTGACGGCCGGTGAGGCGAGCAGCTCGGCGAGCAGCGCCCGCTCGTGCTCGGTGCGGTCCAGGCCGGCGGCCCGGATCAGCGCGCGGGCGTCCTCGGCCACCCCGGCATAGGGGGCCATCCCGGCCGCCGAACGCTCGGTGCAGAGCTGGCGGAAGCGCTGCCAGGCGGTGAGCGGGTCGAGCCGGCCGCTCAGCTCCTTGACGTACTGGCGGAGCGACTTGACGGTGAGGGCGCCGGCCAGCGCGAACTCCAGGAAGACGGCGCGCAGCCGCTCCTCGTCCACGGTGAGGTTGTGGGTGCGCTCGGCCTCGCGCGCCTTGCCGAAGTAGGTGGCGGCGTAGGTCTGGTTGCCCTGTTCGAGGAAGATCCGGCCGACCTCCTCGCAGTAGGTCGGCAGGAAGTGCGGCACGGCGCGGCCGAGGCGCACGGCGAGCTCCTCGAAGCCGTCCTTGGCGTGCCCGGGCTTGGACTTGGCCTGCCGGGCGAGCCGCTCCATCTCCTTGACCAGGGCGAGCGCGTGGTGCCCGTTGGCCGGGTCGTGGACCAGCGCCCAGGCCGGGAAGCCCAGCGCCTCCTGGCGGACCTGGCCGACCTCGGCCGGCTCCGCGTCGGGCGTCAGGCCGAGGAACTCGACGGCGAGGTCCTCGGCGGGGCCGAGCGCGCCGGGCACCAGCCGGACGATGCGGCGCCCGTCCAGCACGGGGTGGGCGTAGCTGCGGGCGGTGAGCACGTCGGCGGGGCTGTCGGGCTGTCCGGCGGCGGGCAGCGTGCCGGCCGGGAGGACCGCTCCGGCGTCGAGCAGACGCTCGTTCAGACCGGTGCCGGCGGTGGCGCCGGTGGCCGTGGTGCCGGCGGCCTTGACGCCGGTGGTGATGCTGTCGGTGGTGATGGTGTGGGTGCTCATGCGGCTTCCTCCCCGTCGATCGTGCGGCCGGCGTGGAGTGCGGCGGCCATCCGCATGCCCTCGGACCAGGCGACCGGCCCGACCTGCGCGAGCGGCAGCACCTTGCCGTCCGGGCCGGTCCAGCTGAGCGCGCCGGTCTCGCAGGCGTCGTACTCGTAGTAGTCGCCCACCCAGACCCGGGCCTCCAGCGCGGCCCCGCCCTCGACGGCGGGCAGCACGGCGTGCCCGCCGCGCACCCGGTAGCCGAGCCGGCTGCAGCGGCCGAGCAGCTCGCGCAGCTCCTTGTAGCGGCCGCCGGCGTACGTGGTGACCTCGGTGCCGACCGGGGTGGCGGCTTCGGCGTCGTCCGGGCGGTACCAGACCTCCCGGTACAGCTGCTGGACCTGCTGCGTGACGCCGAGTTCGACGGCGAACTCGCGCAGGTCGTCGAGGTCGTCCAGGAGGACGGGGTGGGGTATCCGGATCTCGCCGTCGGTGAGGCGCACGGTGTCCCCGTCGAGGTCGACCAGGCCGAGCCCGCGCTCGGCGTCGGCACCGCGCAGGAACCCGGCGACCGAACCGTCCGCCCCGGTCACCACCAGATCACGCAGCACCTCCTGCCAGGCCTCGTCGGCCCAGACGGCGGTGATCACGGCGGCGGGCACCGGCAGCGAGCGGACCATCCAGCGCTCGACGTCCTCCAGGCACCGCCGCCGGTGCGCGGCCAGCCACTCGGTGAGCTGCCGCAGCCCGGTCACCACCGGATCGTCGTTCAACTTCGACGGCACGGTCTTCAACGCGCGGCCCGCCGCGTTGCGGCACGCCACCTTGCCCTCCGCGTCGAGCGCGACCTGGTAGCCGCCCGTTCCCGCATCCACCCACGCCACGCCGCTCTCCTCCCAGCTGGTCAGTGATGGGAGGAACGTAACGGGACACACTGACAACGCGACCGCCGGGGACCGGAACGGCCCCTGACGGTCGCTCGCCGGCCCCCGCGGCGGCGGTGGTGCGCCGTCGAACGGGTCTGCGGACGGCCCACCCGGCGTCGCGGCGGCCAAGGCTTCGTCGGACACGGTTCAGGCCGGGAGCGCCTCCACGGGCAGGGCCGCGGCCGCCGGTGCCGGCGGCCGGAACCCCCGGAGGATCATCCGGAAGGCCACCGCCAGCTCCCAGGCGAACACCGGGACCGCCGCCAGCGACCCCCAGCCCGACAGCTGCCCGTAGCAGCCGAACAGCACGGCGACGGCCGAGGCGAAGATCAGCGGGCCGCCGACCAGGCCGAGGACGGCGATGGACCGGGGCACCAGCCGCGACCGGTACAGCAGGTGGGCCACCAGCACGGTGTTGGCACCCAGGACGAAGTCGGGCCCGAGCAGGAAGGTCCAGTCGTGGACCGCGACGAGGGCCCGTCCGACCGTGCGGAGGGTCGCCGCGTCCGTTCCGGCCGCCCCTTCACCGGCTGCCCCCGCGCCGGCCGCACCGCTCCGGTGCAGCGTCACGACCGCGAGGAGGCTGACGACACCCACGCTGATGACGGCCGCCTCCAGGGTGCGCAGGCCGAGGTAGCCGATCGCGGCGCCCTCGCCGTACCGCCGGACGACGGGGTACAGGGCGATCGCCGTGCCGACGACGGCCAGCGCGAGGACCACCTCGAAGAGCGCCCCGAGGAGCACCCGGCCGTCCGGGCCGGGGCCGAGGACGAAGTCGGGGTCGCTCAGCACCGGGCGGTAGAGCACCAGCCCGCCGATCGAGGCGACATGAGTGACCAGGAAACAGACGCCCGCCGCGGTCGCGAGCCTTCTCGAGGGGACCACAGGAACTCCTTCGCCTTCAGCGGCACGGGCGTCGCCCGCCGACCCCGGCCCGCGTCACGCCCCCGAGGTGTACGGCGTACACCTTCGCCGGTGACGCTAGGGTGTACCGCGTACACCTGTCAAGGAGAGGCGGCCGGGAGATGACCCAGCAGACGGACGGCACCACGCGCCGGACCGCGCTCAACCGGGAGCGCGTCCTGCGCGCCGCCGTCGCGCACGCCGACCGGTCGGGCATCGAGGCGCTGAGCATGCGCAGCCTCGCCCAGGAGCTGGGCGTCGTGCCGATGGCGCTCTACAAGCACGTCGCGAACAAGGACGAACTCCTCGCCGGGATGGTCGACATCGTCATCGCGGAGATGGACGAGACCGACGTGGTCGGCGGGACTGCGGAAGATGGGGGGACCGCCCCCGCGGTGGAGCAGGCGGACTGGAAGGGCGCGGTCCGCCGGCGCATCCTCGCGGCCCGGCGGGCGCTGCTGCGCCACCTCTGGGCCGCGCGCGTCATCGAGTCCCGCACCGCCCCCACCCCCGGGGCCCTCGGCTACCTCGACGCGCTCATCGGCACGTTCCGCTCCGGCGGCCTCTCCGCGGACCTCACCCACCACGCGATGCACGCCCTGGGCAGCAGGCTGTGGGGCTTCACGCAGGAGCTGCTGCCCGCCGCACCGGACACCGACGCACAGGTGCAGGCGGCGGCGCTCGCCGACCTGGCCCTCCGGTACCCCCACATCGCCGAGATCGCCGCCGGCGGGGCCCATGACGAGGACACCGTGGTGGGCCGGGGCTGCGACGACCAGTTCGAGTTCGAGTTCGCGCTCGACCTGCTGCTGGACGGTGTCGAGCGGCTGCACCGGCAGGGCTGGTCGTCCGCCGGCCGCACCTGACGCCGGACCGGCCGGCGTCCGGCGCCCTACGTCCGGCGTCCGGCGTCCTACGAGGAAATGGCCAGGCGCAGGATGCGGTCGTCGTCCGGCCCGGGGTCGCCGCGGCCGTCGGTGTTGTTGGTGACCAGCAGCAGGGTGCCGTCGCGGTCGGCGACGACGGTGCGCAGGCGGCCGTAGGTGCGGTCGAGGAACGCCTGCGGGTCCGCGGCGGGACGGTTGCCGGCGAGCGGGACGCGCCAGAGCCGGGTGCCGCGCAGCGAGGCCACCCAGACGGCGCCGTCGGCGTAGGCGATGCCGCTCGGGGAGGCCTCGGAGGGCGGCCACTCGACGACCGGGTCGGTGAACCCGGGGCGGTTGGCGACGCCCTCGGCCTCCGGCCAGCCGTAGTTGTCACCGGGCCGGATCAGGTTCAGCTCGTCCCAGTTGTTCTCGCCGAACTCGGAGGCCCAGAGGCCCCCTTGGGGATCCCAGGTGAGCCCCTGCACGTTACGGTGGCCGTACGAGTAGACGGGTGAGCCGGGGAACGGGTTGCCGGGCGCGGGGGTGCCGTCGGGGGTGAGGCGGAGGATCTTCCCGGCGAGCGAGCCCTTGTCCTGGGCGAGCGTGCCCTTGCTGCTGTCGCCGGTGCCCGCGTAGAGCAGGCCCTCCGGTCCGAACGCGATCCGGCCGCCGTTGTGCCGGGGTCCGCGCGGGATGCCGCTCAACAGGACGGTGACGTCGCCGAGTTGCCGGCCCGCAGGCCGCGTGGGGTCGTACGGGAAGCGGACGATGCGGTTGTCGTCGGCGGTGCTGAAGTAGGCGTAGACCAGGTGGTCGGTGGCGTATCCGGGCGACAGCGCGAGGCCGAGCAGGCCGCCTTCGCCGCCGGCGACCACGCCGGGGACGGTGCCGGCTTCGGTCTTGGCGCCGTCCTTCGCCGCGACGCGGAGGATCCGCCCGCTGTCCCGCTCGGAGACCAGGAGGTCGCCCTCGGGCAGCACCACCAGCCCCCAGGGCGCCTCCAGCCCGGAGGCGACCGTCCCCTGCACCACCACCGACGGGGGTTCGGCGGGCGAGGCGGGGGACGCGAGGGTAGGGGTGGCGGGGAGCGGCGAGGGTGCGAAGGTCCGGACGGCCGAGGGGGTCCCGGCCCCGGAGGGGGCGGCGGCGGAGCAGCCCGCGGCGGACCCGAGCAGCAGGGCGGACAGCAGGACTGCGGAACGGCGGAGCACCGGTGGGCCTCCCGGAGCGCGACGGGTGCGGATGCGGCGCCACCCAGCAGACCACATCCGCCCACCGCGCGGACCGCAACCCGCCGCCGCGGCCCCGGACGGAGCCACCGGCCGGGGCGGCCGGTGCGGCAGGGCGGCCGGTGCGCGTTCAGCCCGCCGCCGGGACCGCCCGGGTCCCGGCCCGGGGGACGATCACCGGCGCGCCGTCGCCGGGGGCGGCGAGCACGTCGCTGTCGATGTCGTACAGCGCCCGGACCAACGACGCGTCCACCACCTCGCGCGGCGGCCCACAGGCGACCACCGCGCCGTCGCGCAGCGCGACCACGAGGTCCGCGTACCGGGCCGCCGCGGCGAGGTCGTGCAGCACCATGACGACGGTGCGCCCGCCCGCCGCCACCTCGCGGACCAGCTCCAGCACCTCGACCGCGTGACCCAGGTCGAGCGCACTGGTCGGCTCGTCCAGCAGGACGACCGGCGCGTCCTGCGCCAACACCATGGCGAGCCAGCAGCGTTGGCGCTGGCCGCCGGAGAGCCGGTCGAGCCGGCGGTCGGCGAAGGCGTCGACGCCGGTCGCCCGCAGCGCCTCGGCGGTGAGCCGCTCGTCGTCCGCCGACCACTGGCGGAACAGGCCCTGGTGCGGGTGGCGCCCGTAGCGGACCAACCCGGCGACGGTGACCGCCTCGGGTGCCTGCGGGCTCTGCGGGAGCAGCGCGACCCGGTGCGCGGCCTGCCGCGGACGCAGCCGCCAGATGTCCTCGCCGCCGACCAACACCCGCCCGGCGTCCGGGCGGTGGAGCCGGGCGACCGAGCGCAGCAGGGTGGACTTGCCGCAGCCGTTCGGGCCGACGATCGCCACCACCTGTCCGGCGGGCAGCGTGAGGTCGACGCCGGTCAGCACCGGGCGCCCGGGGCCGTAGCCGGCGGTGAGTCCTTCGACCGTCAACTCCATGAGCGTTTCCTCCGACGAGCAGGTGGCCGGTGACCGGCGAACAGATGACCGGCGAACAGATGACGGGTGACAGATAACAGGTAACAGATGACAACAGACAGATTTCATCAGTTGTCATCTGTCAGCCGCCACCCGTCACCCGCCCGCCGCTCCTGCTACTTCGCGCCGAGCGCCTTGCCGATGTCGCCGATGACCGCGTCGGCGGCGAGCGGGCCGCCGCGGGTCGACCAGACCGAGCCGTCCACGGTGACGGTGTGGTTGTTCTTCACCGCACCCAGCTCCTGGTAGGCGGGCTTGGACTGGACGTCCTTCAGTGCGGCCTTGCCGTCGTCGGTCAGGGTCGACAGGAACAGCCAGTCGCCGTCGATCTCGTTGATCTTCTCGAGGCTGAGCGCCGGGGTGTGCGCGTTGCCGTCCTTGTCCTGGGCCTTCGGGCGGGTCAGTCCCATGTCCAGGGCGACGCCGCTGGCGAACTGCTTCCTCTCCATCCAGCTCGGCCCGGTCGGGTTCCAGCGGACGATGGAGACGGCGGCGCCCTTGTTCGCGCCCAGCTCGCCGCCGGCCTTGGCGGCCTTGGCGTCGTAGTCGGTGATGACCTTGTTGGCCTGCTCCAGCTTGTTGACGGCGTTTCCGATGCCGCGGAAGGAGAGCTTCCAGTCGTCGGTCGGGGCCATCGTGACCAGCGTCGCCGGGGTGATCTCGCGCAGCTGCTTGAGCATCTGCTCGTCCTGCATGTCCCCGGCCAGGATCAGGTCCGGCTTGGCGGCGATCACCTTGTCCATGACGGGCTGGAGCAGGTTGCCGACCACCGGGATGCCCTGGACCTTGTCCTTGAGGTAGGCGGGCGGCTCGTTGAGGCCCTGGCCGTTGGTGATGCCGACCGGCTTGACGCCGAGGGCGAGCACCGCGTCCAGGTCCTCCTGGGTGAGGGTGACGATCCGCTTGGGCTCGGCGGGGATCTCGACGGCCTTGCCGGTGGCGTCCTTGACGGTCCGCTTGCCGCCGCTGCCGCCCGCCGCGTCGGCGGCCGGGCTGCCGGAGGCGGAGGCCGCCCCCTTGCCGGAGGAGCCCTTGTCGGAGGAACCGGAGGACCCGCAGCCGGCGAGCAGGAGCGCGGCCGCCCCGGTGGCGGCCAGCGCCTGGACCGCCCGGCGGCGGGCGAGGTGGAGCGGGCTCTGGTCGGTCGACATGTGTGCCTCCGGGCAACGGTGTTCAGCGGTGGTGCAGACGGGTGGTGCAGACGAGTGGTGCAAGCGGGACGGTGCACGCGAGCGGCGCGGGCAGCGCAGGCGCGGCCGGATCCTGGCGATCCGCCACAGGCCCGGCCGGCCATCGGACCGCACTGACCATTAGGTTAGCCTTACCTTATGACATTGTCGCAAGTGGGTGCCGCCGAGCAGGCCCGCACCGGACCCGACGCCGCAGCTCCGCCGCCCGGCCGGGCCCGCCGCACCAGCTGGCTCACCCTCGTCGGCATCGTCGCGGCCCTGCTCGCCCTGACGGCGCTCTCGCTCTCGGTCGGCGCCGGCGAGGTCGGCCCCGGCCGGGTCCTCGACTACCTGCTCGACCGCGGCGGCGCCCGCAGCGACAGCCGGCTCGCCCTGGTCGTCGGCGACCTGCGGCTCCCCCGCACGCTCACCGCGCTGCTGGTCGGCGCCGCCCTCGGCGTGGCGGGGGCCCAACTCCAGTCCGTCACCCGCAATCCGCTCGCCGAGACCGGCCTGCTCGGCGTCAACGCGGGCGCCTCGCTCGGCGTCGTGGCCGGCATCGCCCTGCTCGGCGCGCAGACCTCGTACGGCTACCTGGCCTCCGCCTTCGGCGGCGCCGTCCTGGCCAGCACCCTCGTCCTGCTGATCGCCGGCAGCCGGGGCGGCGGCTCGCCGATGCGGCTGGTGCTCGGCGGCTCGGCCGTCGGCGCCACCTTCGGCGGACTCACCGGCGTCCTGATCGTCAACTCGCCCGAGGCGTACGACCGGTACCGGGTCTGGGTGCTCGGTTCGCTGGCCGGCGTCGAGGGCTGGACGACGCTGCGCCAGCTCGCGCCCGTCCTCGGCGCCGGGTTCCTGGTGGCCGCGTTCACCACCCGCCCGCTCGCCGCGCTCGCCCTCGGCGACGACCTCGCCCGCGGCCTCGGCCACCGCCCCGGCGCCACTCGGGCCGCGGTCGCCACGGCCGTCACCCTGCTCACCGCGTCCGCCGTCGCGCTGGCCGGACCCGTCTCCTTCCTCGGCCTGCTCGCCGGCTTCCTCGCCCGCGCCGCGGCCGGCCCCCGGGTCGGGCGGCTCACCCTGCTCGCCGGGCTGGTCGGCGCGGCGGTCCTGACCGGCGCGGACGTCCTCGCGCGGGTGGTGGCCCGGCCGTTCGAGGCACCGGTCTCGGTGATCGTCGCCCTGGCCGGCGCCCCCACACTGATCGCCATCGTCCGCTCCCGGAAGACGGCCGCGCTCGGCCTGACCGACACCGCGCCCGCCGAGTCCCCGCCCGCCCGCACCGAGGGCAGGGCCGCCAAGCCCGACCTGGTGCTGCGGCGCGGCGCGCTCTCCGTCCTCCTCCCCCGCCGGTCCGCGCTGGCCGCCGCCGGCCTGGCCGCCGCCCTGCTCGCCGCGGTCGTGGTCTCCGCGCACGCCGGGCAGAGCGAACTCGACCTCGGCCACACCTTCCAGGCCGTCTTCGGCTACGGCGACCGCCTCGACGTGCTGTTGGTGCAGAAGTTCCGGCTCGGCCGGATCGTCGCCGGTCTGGGCGCCGGCGCCGCGCTCGGCCTCGCCGGATGCCTCACCCAGACCCTGGCCCGCAACCGCCTCGCCACCCCCGAGCTGCTCGGCGTCAACGACGGCGCGACCGCCGCCGTGCTGTTCTCCGTCACCGCCTCCGGCACCTTCGGCGCCTGGTGGGCCGGACCGCTCGGCGCGCTCGCGGCCGTCCTGGTGGTCACCCTGGTCGCCGGCGGGCTCGGCGCCCGCGGCTACCGGGTCCTGGTCGTCGGCCTCGCCATGTCGGCGCTCGCCTCCGCGGTGATCCAGGTGGCGATGGCCCGCCGCTCGCTCAACTCGGCGGGCTCGCTGTACGTCTGGACCTCCGGCAGCCTCAACGGGCGTGACTACGCGGTGGCCACGCCGGTGCTGACCGGGCTGGCGGTGCTGGTGCCCCTCGCCCTCGTCGTCGCCCGCCGCCTCGCCGTGCTGCGCTTCGACGACAACGTGGCCTCCTCGCTCGGCGTCGACCCGGCCCGGGTCCGGCTCGCCTGCCTGCTGCTGGCCGTAGCCCTCGCCGGGCTCGCCGTCGGCGTCTGCGGACCGGTCGGCTTCGTCGCACTGGCGGCACCCGTGATCGCCGGCCGGCTCGCCGGGCCCGCCCGGGTACCGGTGCTCGGCTCGGCCCTGGTCGGCGCGGTCCTGGTGGTCCTCGCCGACACGCTCGGCCGGGTGCTGATCGACGGCGTGGAGATCCCGGTCGGCATCGTCACCACCGTCCTCGGCGGCCCGTTCCTGCTCTGGGTGTTGCTCGGCCGCAAGGGCAACCCCGCCTAGAATCAGAGGAGTTACCGATATGCAGAGTGAACCCGGCCTTTCCGACGACGAGTTCTGGGCGCGCGTGGCCGCCGATGGCGCGCCGCTGGTCGAGCCCGACCCCGACGACCCGGCGTACCGGCTGGTCACCTTCGTCCACCGCGACGACGACCCGGCCGACCCCTGCGACGGCGTACTCGCCCTCGTCCACACCGTCACCGACAAGGACCGGCACGCCGGCGACCTCACCCCCCACCTGATGGAGCGCCGCCCGGGCGGCTGGTCGCGCACCTACCGGCTGCGCGCCGACCACCGGGCGTCGTACCAGCTGTACCCCGTCCGCGGGACCGTCCCCGGCACGGCGCGCACCGACTGGCTCCGGGTCCTGGACGGCGCCCGCCCGGACCCGTTCGCCCACGGCCCGCAGCTGCCCGCCCACGACGGCCGCCGCCCGTCCTCCGTCCTCGCCCTGCCCCAGGCACCCGCCCAGCCCTACGCGCAGCGGCGGGACGGCGTGCCGCGCGGGCGGACGGTGGCCGCCGAGGTGGACGGGCGCCGGGTGGACGTCCGCCTGCCGGCCGGGGCCGGTGCCGGGCCGCACCCGGTGGTCGTCCTGCTCGACGGCGAGATGTGGGGCGAGGCGCTCTCCGCCGGCGACACCCTCGACAACCTCGCGGCGGACGGCGTGATCCCGCCCGTCGTCGCCCTGCTCGTCCACACCATGGGACCGGGCCGTCCGGACGACCTGAGCTGCAACCCGGCCTTCGTGGACTTCCTCGCCGACCGGCTGCTCCCGTGGGCGGCCGACGGGCACGGCACGGTGCTCGCGCCGGACCGCACCGTGATCGCCGGCCAGAGCGCGGGCGGCCTGACCGCCGCCTTCGCGGCCTTCCGGCGGCCTGACCGGTTCGGCAACGCGCTGTCGCAGTCCGGCTCGTTCTGGTGGCCGGACGGGACGGAGTTCGACGAGGGCAGCGAGTGGCTGACCCGGCAGTTCGCGGCGGAGCAGCGCCGCGAGGCGCGGTTCTACGTCGAGGTCGGGCTGCAGGAGTGGATGCTGCTCCCGCAGAACCGGCACCTGCGGGACGTGCTGACCGCCCGCGGCTACGCCCTGGAGTACCGCGAGTTCAACGGCGGGCACGACTACGCCTGTTGGCGCGGCGGCCTGGCCGACGGGCTCGCCCACCTGCTGGGTTCCCCCGGGCCGGCGGAGGGGCGCTGAGCGGTGCGCCGGTCCGGTCCGGCCCGCTCCGAGTCCACCGGGCAGTTCGGGCCGGGGAGTCCTGACGGCGTGTTGGAGCCATGGTTCGTAGGCGATCGCCAACTAGTCTGCGTCGGTGAGGTGACGGCCGACGTCACAGCGACGAAAGGACTGGCCATGGTCGAGAACTACACGGATCTGCCGGCGCCGGAGTCCGTGCGCATCATCGACTTCGACGAGGCGAAGGTCGTGCCGGGGATCGTGCCGGCCACCTTCATCCTCGTCGTCAGCGGGACGATGCCCTACCTGAACATGACGGTCCGCCTGTCGCCGCGGGTCTACGTCGAGCGGCCGGACTACTGGGGCATCGAGGTGGTCGGCTCGCTGTCCGGGATCGGACTCCCCGCCACCGCCCCGTACACCGCCTCCCTGCCGCTGGACGGCATCCTCGGGACCAGGGGGATCGAGGTGATCGGGGCGAACCGCACCGAGCAGATCGCCGTGCCCGGCCAGGGGGCCGGCCGCCCCTAGGATCCATCCGGCGGATCCTGCCGGACGGGCCCTAACGGCCGAGCAGCGAAGGGCCGGCCTGGCTGGCCACCAGTTCGCGGTACGGGAGGCAGCGGGTCAGCAGCGTGGGATGGTCGGCGGCGTCGACCACGGTGCCGTGGTTCATCATGATCACGTGGTCGGCGCGCTGGACCGTGGTGAGCCGGTGGGCGACCACGACCACGGCCCGGTGCCGGGCCAGCAGTTCCACGATCTCGCGGAACCGCAGCTCGTTGAGGCCGTCCAGCTGGCTGGTCGGCTCGTCGAGCAGGACGATGTCGGCGTCGGTGAGCAGCGCCCGGGCCAGTGCCATCCGCTGGCGCTGGCCGCCGGAGAGGTCCGACTCGCGGCCCAGCACGGTGTCGAGGCCCTGCGGGAGCCGGGCGACGTCCTCGGTCAGGCCGACGGCGGCCAGCGCCCCGGCCAGTTCCGCGTCCCCGGCCTCGCCGGCCCGCCCGAGCTGGAGGTTCTCCCGGGCGGTGGCCTCCAGCAGGGTGAACGCCTGGTCCACGTAGGCCATCCGGGCGCGCAACGCGTCCAGCGGCCAGCTGCGGGCATCGTGGCCGAGGACGCTGACCGTCCCGGCGGAGGGCCGGACGAAGCGGCCGATGAGCGAGAGGGCGGTGCTCTTCCCCGCGCCCGAGGGGCCCACGACGGCCGTCAGCCCGGTGCGCGGGACGGTGAAGGAGACCGAGCGGAGGGCGGCGTCCGCCGATCCGGCGTGGGTGTAGGAGACGGTGCGGAAGACGACGGCCGGGGCGTCCGGCGACGGGGTGGGGGCAGTCCGGGCGGCGTCGTCCGGGTCGGCCTCCAGGGGCATCGCGAGCAGTTCGTTGCAGCGGTCCCGGGCGGCCAGCCCGGCCTGGAGCCGTCCGAAGCCGGTCGCCAGCGTGTTCACGGACGGGACGGTCTGCAGCAGGTAGAGCAGGAACGCGGCGAACGCGGCCACCCCGAGGTCGCCGGCGGCCAGGCGGGCGCCGCCGGTGAGGATCACCGCGATCATCGCGAACTGGTTGCCGAGGGTCAGCACGGCCGGGACGAGGGCACCGAGCCGGGCCCCGGTCAGCGAGACCGCGCGCAGTCGCTCGGCGTCCTCGGCCAGGACGCGGTCCGCCACCGGTTCGGCCCGGTACGCCTTGATGGTGGTGAGGGCTTCCAGGTTGGCCGTGAACCGCTGGGCGATCCGCCCGACCGCGTCCTGCTGCCCGGTGACGTTGGACCGCATCCGGCGCATGATCAGCAGCACCAGGACGGTCAGGACGGCGAGCGCGGCGACGGTGACGGCGGTGAGCACCCAGTCGATCCAGAGCATCACGGCGAGAGTGGCGGCGACGCTGAGCGCGGCCAGCGGGAGCTGGGTCGCCACCTCGACCACCTGGCGCAGCAGTTGCGCGTCGGAGGTGACCCGGGCGGCGAGGTCGCCGGTTCCGCTGGCCCGCACCACGGGCAGCGGCAGCCGCAGCGCGTGCGCCATGATGCCGATCCGCAGGCGGTAGGTCATCCGCTCGCCGATCCGGGCGAGCTGGAAGCCGGAGAGGGCCTGGGCGAGCGCCCCGCCGACGGCGGCCGCGCCCATCATCAGCAGGCCGGGGGTGAGCGAGCGGTGGGCGGAGAAGTCTCCGACGATCTTCTGGACCAGCAGCGGGAGGGCGAGTCCGGCGGCGGTGGCCACCACGGCGAGCAGCAGGCCGGCGGCCAGCCGGACGGGCTGGGCGGCGAGTTCGCGGCGCAGCCGGACCGGCGGCGCGGCGGCGGCGTTGGGGGGCTGGTCGGCCACGGGTTCCCTCTCTGCTGGGTGGGGCGGTTCGCTGCGGCCGGCGGGCGCCGGGCCGACGACGGACCGGGCCGCAGCGGTGTCCGCTGCGGCCCGGTGGCCGGCAGTTCGGAAGAGCACACGGCTGTACAGCAGTCACGATGGGAAGCATGGGGGGTGGGGGGGGGTGGGGGTGT
>NZ_JBEYVJ010000104.1:0-23259 GCF_040643935.1 Kitasatospora sp. NPDC047058
AGTCCGAGGTTCGGCAGTTCCTAGAGGTGCACGCCCGAGGCATCGACGAACCGCCGGCCGCGGGGCCGATGCGCGACGTTCCGATCCGCGACAGCAATCCAGCGAAGGGAGGGTGACGGGTAAGTGAGCAGCGAACCGCTCGGCCAGTACGGTGCCCAGTACGCCCAGCCGTACGTGCACCAGCGCCGCACCTACCTGATCGGCAAGGCCCGCCCGAACGCACCGATCGGCCGCAACCGGGAGTCCGGCGAGATCGTCCTGATCATCTTCGGGGCGTTCCTCGGCATGGTCTGGGGCCTGATGATGCCCATCCTGCCGCTGCGCATCGCGGGCCTGGTCGGCCTGCCGCTGCTGGCCATCGCGGCCGTCTACGTGCCGTACCGGCGCCGGACGTTCTACAAGTGGGTGGAGATCAACCGCACCTACCGCCGGACGGTCCGCAGCGGGCGGGCGGTGTGGAAGTCGGACGCGATGGACGCCGGCACCCGGCTCGACGGCCGCGAGGTCGAGGTCGGGCCGCCGCCCGGGGTCGGGCGGCTGCGCTGGCTGGCGGCGCCGTTCGGACCGGACGAGGTCGGGGTGCTGATGCACCTGGAGCGGCGCACCGTGACGGCGGCGATCGAGATCGAGGGGCCGGGCGTCGGCCTGCGCGACTCGGAGGACCAGGAGGCCCTGGTCGACCGCTTCGGCACGCTGCTGAAGCACGTCGCGAACGGGGACGGCTTCGTGACCCGGCTGCAGATCCTGGCCCGGACGCTGCCGGCCGACCCGGACGCGCACGCCAAGGACGTGGAGCGGCGCGGCGACCACGCCGCGCCGCGCTGGCTGCAGGAGTCGTACGACCAGCTGCAGTCGATGGTGTCGACCTCCTCGGAGCAGCACCGGGCGTACCTGGTGGCCTGCATGCACTACACCCGTGACCTGGCGGCCGAGGCGCACGCGATGGGCCGGACGGCGACCGGCCGGCGGGCCCGGGACGACGAGGGACTGGCCGCGGTGATGGCCCGTGAGCTGACCGACATCTGTGCGCGGCTGGCGGAGGCGGACATCCGGGTGCGCCAGCCGCTGGGCCAGGCCCGGCTCTCCTCGCTGCTGCACTCGATGTACGACCCGGACCACCCGATCGACCACATCCAGGCGATGTCCCGGCGCAACGCCTGGCCGGCCGAGCTGGACGCGACGCACCCGCAGTACCTGGAGGCGAAGACCCGCGAGTCGGCGACCCGCGAGCCGTGGTGCCACGCGACCGCGTGGATCAAGGAGTGGCCGCTCACCCCGGTGGGCGTCAACTTCCTGGCCCCGCTGCTGGTGCACACCCCGGACGTGATCCGGACGGTCGCGGTGACGATGGACCTGGAGCCCACCGACGTCGCGATCGAGCGGATGCTCACCGAGAAGACCAACGACGAGGCGGAGGCGAGCCGCGCCGCCAAGATGAACCGCACGGTGGACCCGCGCGACCTGGCCCACACCGGCCGGGTGGACCAGCGCGGTGACGACCTGGCGTCCGGCGCGGCCGGGGTCAACCTGGTCGGCTACATCACGGTGTCCTCGCGCAGCCCCGAGGCGCTGGCCCGGGACAAGCGGACGATCCGCGCCTCGGCCGGCAAGAGCTACCTCAAGCTGGAGTGGTGCGACCGCGAGCACCACCGGGCCTTCGTCAACACCCTGCCGTTCGCCACCGGCATCCGCCGCTGATCCACCTGGAGGCCCCGCATGGCGATCGGCAACCTCACCGACGCGTTCACCAGCCTGATGTTCGGCAAGGTGGAGACCACCCGGCTGCCGGTGCGCACCTCCACCGGGCAGGCCCAGGCGGTCTACCTGCCCACCGCCGCCCCGGGTCTGGGCGACTCCGGCGTGATCATCGGCCGCGAGGTGTACAGCGGCAAGGGGTACGTCTACGACCCGTTCCAGCTGTACGGGCAGCAGCTGCCCGCCCCGCACTGGCTGGTGCTGGGCGAGTCCGGCAACGGCAAGTCGGCGCTGGAGAAGACGTACGTGCTGCGCCAGCTGCGGTTCCGGGACCGGCAGGTGGTGGTGCTGGACGCGCAGGGCGAGGACGGGGTCGGCGAGTGGAACCTGATCGCCGACGCGCTGGGCATAAAGTCGATCCGGCTCGACCCGCTGGCGGCCCGGGACGGCGGGGTGAAGCTGAACCCGCTGGACCCGGCGATCACCCAGACCGGCCAGCTGTCGCTGCTGCGCACCATCATCGAGGTGGCGATGGGCCGTGGCCTGGAGGAGCGGGCCGGTTTCGCGCTGAAGGCCGCGCACGCCCACGTGGTGGCGACGGTGACCGACCGCCAGCCGGTGCTGAACGACATCATCGACACCCTGCGCAGCCCCGAGCTGTCCTCGGTGGAGTCGCTGGGCGTGGCGGTGGACGAGGTGCAGTCCTGGGGCCTGGACGTGGCGCTGGTGCTGGACCGGCTGGTCGACGGTGACCTGCGCGGCATGTTCGACGGCCCGACGACCGACGGCATCGACCTGGACGCGCCGCTGATCGTCTTCGACCTGTCGCACATCGACCGCAACTCGATCGCGATGCCGATCCTGATGGCGATCGTCGGCGTCTGGCTGGAGCACACCTGGATCAGGCCGGACCGGAAGAAGCGGATCTTCCTGGTCGAGGAGGCCTGGCACATCATCAACAGCCCGTTCGTGGCCCAGCTGTTCCAGCGGCTGCTGAAGTTCGGGCGCCGCCTCGGTCTCTCCTTCGTGGCCGTGGTGCACCACCTGTCCGACGTGGTGGACGGTGCGGCGGCCAAGGAGGCGTCGGCGATCCTCAAGATGGCCTCCACCCGGACCATCTACATGCAGAAGGCCGAGGAGGCGAGAGCCACCGGCCGGGTGCTGGGTCTGCCGCGCTGGGCGGTGGAGATCATCCCCACACTTTCGCCGGGCATCGCGGTCTGGGACGTGAACGGCAACGTCCAGGTGGTGAAGCACATCATCACCGATACCGAGCGGCCATTGGTCTACACCGACCGTGCGATGACCGAGGATGCGGTGGCCGAACGGGACCGTGCGGAGCGGCAGTTGGCGTCCGAGCCGGGCGTCTGACCGGGCGGGCCGGGCCGCCGGATCGGTACCGGCGGCGGCTGCGGGCCGAGGGGCCGGCGCGTCGGTGCGGGCCGGCGGGGCCGGGCGGGTGGCGACGATTCGTCAGCAGGTAACCCTGTCGTTACGTTCAGGGTCCTGACAGCTACGCGCGTTGACTCTAGGCTGCACTCGCGCAACACACATGCAGACGCCCGGAACTGACCACAGCTGGGCGCTCTCCCAAGGGGCAGGGGACCCTCATGCTTTCCGTCAGATCCCGACGTACGGTGCTGGCCGCAGTCGCCGCGGCCGGCCTGGTCGGCACGCTCGCCGTACCGACGGCCGCCCAGGCCGCGGATGCCAAGCGTCAGAAGACCGTCAACCTCCAGCTGCTGGCGATCAACGACTTCCACGGCAACCTGGAGCCCCCGGCCGGCTCGTCCGGCACCATCAAGGAGATCGACCCGGCCACCGGCCAGGTCGTCTCCACCCCGGCCGGCGGCATCGAGTACCTGGCCACCGCGCTGCGCCAGGCCCGGATCCCGGCCGACGACTCGATCACCGTCGCCGCCGGTGACATCGTCGGCGCCTCCCCGCTGACCTCCGCGCTCTTCCACGACGAGCCCACCATCGAGGCGATGGACAAGCTCGGCCTGGACGTCACCGCGGTCGGCAACCACGAGTTCGACGAGGGCGCCAAGGAGCTGCTCCGCCTCCAGGACGGCGGCTGCCACCCGGTGGACGGCTGCTACGAGGACGGGCGCAAGTTCAAGGGCGCCAACTTCAACTACCTGGCCGCCAACGTCACCGACGAGAAGACCGGCAAGCCGATCCTGGCCCCGTACTGGGTGACCAAGTCGCAGGGCGTGAAGGTCGGCTTCATCGGCGCCACCCTGGAGGGCACGCCGAACATCGTGACCGCCGAGGGCGTCAAGGGCCTGAAGTTCGGCAACGAGGTCGCCACGATCAACAAGTACGCCGCCGAGCTGAAGAAGCAGGGCGTCAACTCGATCGTCGCGCTGATCCACGAGGGCGGCTACCCGGCCAGCAGCACGTACAACTACGACTGCGGCACCGCCGGCCAGGGCATCTCCGGCCCGATCGTCGACATCGCCAAGAACCTGGACCCGTCGATCGGCGCGATCGTCACCGGCCACACCCACAACGCGTACGCCTGCACCATCCCCGACCCGCAGGGCGTCCCGCGCTCGGTGACCAGCGCCGCCTCCTTCGGCCGGCTCTTCACCGAGATCAACCTGAAGCTCGACAAGACCACCGGCAGCATCGTGCGCCCGTCGGTCAAGGCCGAGAACCACGTCGTGCGCCGGACGGTCGAGAAGGCCCCGGACATGTCGGAGCTGATCGCGCACTACTCCAAGCTGGCCGCTCCGATCGCCAACCGCCCGGTCGGCTACGTCGGTTCGGACATCAACGGCCGCGGCAGCAGCGACCTCGAGAAGCCGCTCGGTGACGTGATCGCCGACGCGCAGCTGGAGGGCCTGGCCGCCGCCGACAAGGGCGGCGCGCAGGTCGCGTTCATGAACCCCGGCGGCATCCGCTCCGACCTGGTGTACAAGGCCAGCGGCGCCGAGGGCGACGGCGTGGTGACCTACGGCGAGGCGTTCACCGTCCAGCCGTTCACCAACATGATGCAGGTCAAGACGCTCACCGGTGCGCAGCTGGTCCAGCTGCTCCAGCAGCAGGTGAGCGGCCCGAACGACGCGGCGCCGAAGATCCTCCAGGGTTCCAAGAACCTGGCCTACACGCTGGACATGCGGAAGACCGGCGCGGACCGCGTGCTGGTGGACTCGATCCGCCTCAACGGCGCTCCGATCGACCCGGCCGGCAAGTACCGGGTCGCGGCGAACGAGTTCCTGGCCGGCGGCGGCGACGGCTTCCCGGCCTTCGCGGCCGGCACCGACAAGCTGGTCGGTGCCTCGGACCTGGACGTGTTCACCGCCTACCTTGGCGCCCACAGCTCGGCGGCCGCCCCGCTGAAGGCGCCGGCGCAGGACCGCATCAAGGTCATCGGCCCGGGCAGCGACATCGACTGACCGTGTGCCGGACATGAGACGGGCGGGGCGCTGTCGGGGCGCCCCGCCCGTTCGTGCTTTCCGCGGCTCATTCGGGGGCGGGGCCGCCGGGCAGCCGGACGGTGGCCAGGGCGCCCGGTCCGCCGTCCCGGGCCGGGCCGAGCGACACCTCGCCGCCGGCCTCCCGCACGCTCTGCGCCACGATCGACAGCCCCAGCCCGGAGCCGGGGAGCTGGCGCGAGGAGGGGGAGCGCCAGAACCGGTCGAAGACGTACGGCAGCTCGTCCGCCGGGATGCCCGGCCCGTGGTCGCGGACGGTCAGCACGCCCTGGTCGAGGCGGACTTCGATGGTGCCGGCCGGCGGGCTGTACTTCACCGCGTTGTCCAGCAGGTTGATCACCGCCCGCTCCAGCGCGGCGGCGTCCCCGTGCACGTACCAGGGCGCGACCTCGGTCTCGAAGGCCAGCCCCGGCCCGCGCAGCTTGGCCCGCTCGACGGCCCGGTCGGCGATCTCGTGCACGGCGACCACGGCGAGGTTGCGGACCTGCTTGGGCGAGTCCGGGCGGGAGAGCTGGAGCAGGTCGCCGATCAGGACGGTGAGCTCCTGCATCTGCGCCTTCATGTTCCCGAGCAGCTTGGTCCGGGTGCCGGCGGGCAGCGGGCGGCCGGTCTGGTCGCTGCGGATCAGCAGGTCGACGTTGGTGCGCAGGGACGTCAGCGGCGTCCTGAGCTCGTGCCCGGCGTCGGCGATCAGCCGGGTCTGCCGTTCCCGGGAGTTGGCGAGCGCGGTGCTCATGGAGTTGAACGAGGTGGAGAGCCGGGCGATCTCGTCGCTGCCGTGGACGGGGATCGTGGTGCCGACCTCCTCGGTGCGGGCGATGTGCTCCACCACGTCGGTGAGCTGGTCGACCGGCTTGAGGGCGGAACGGGCGACGAGGCGTCCGGCGAGCCCGGCGAGGACGATGCCGCCGACGGCGACGCCGCCGAGGATGAGGGCGAGGCCCTGGAGGGCGTTCTCCACCGGCTCGGTGGGCGCGGCGATCATGACCAGGACGGGCTGCTGGCCGTTGGGCCCGGGGGCATTGACCCAGAGCACCCGCACCAGCGCGGGCACGCCGTTGGTGTAGTGGCCGCTACGGAAGATCGACTGGTTCGGCGGCAGGTCGAAGACCTTGGCGTCGTCGGCCTGGAGCGCGATGGCCCTGGTGGCGCCGAGTGGCAGGCACACCCCTGCCGGGTCGGTCATGACGACCTGGGTGTCCCGGAACGCGAAGTTGGGCTGGTCCTGCTGCGAGGATCCGCCGCGCGGGAAGGGCAGGGCGGCTTGCTTCAGGGCCTCTTCCGGAGTCGCGGGGCAGTACACCGGGAGCCGGACCCTTGGGGGCTGCACGGTGCGCAGGTCGTTGCGCACCTGGCCGTAGAGCTGCTTCTCGACGATGAACCAGCACGCCAGTGCCGACAGCGCGATCGCCACCGCGACCGCCGCCGCCGTCAGGAAGGTGAGCCGGCTGCGCAGGGACTGCGCCCGGTACCAGCGGGCGAGCCGCTGCCGGCGCGGGACGCGGGGCGGTACCAGTGGGGGCGGCGGCGGAACGGTGTCGCTCATGCGCGCTCCTCGCTCCGCTCGGAGGTCGCTACGCGAGACGCGCGCCCGTTCACGGTCGGCTCGCTGCGCTCGCTCACGCCTGGGTGCCGGCGGCCGGGCGGAGGGCGTAGCCGACGCCGCGTACGGTCTGGATGAGCCGGGGCATGCCGCCCTGCTCGGTCTTGCGGCGCAGGTACATCACGTAGACGTCCAGGGAGTTGGAGGAGGGCTCGAAGTCGAAGCCCCAGACCGCCTTGAGGATCTGCTCGCGGGTGAGCACCTGGCGGGGGTGGGAGAGGAACATCTCGAGCAGCATGAACTCGGTGCGGGTCAGCTCGACCGGCTTGCCGGCCCGGCTGACCTCCCGGGTGGCGGTGTTCATCCGCAGGTCGGCGAAGGCGAGCACCTCGGTGTCGTCCTCGACGGCCGCGGCCCGCGCGGCGGCCTCGGTGGCGAGCGCGTTGCGCCGGAGCAGGGCGCGGACCCGGGCGAGCAGTTCGTCGAGCTCGAAGGGCTTGGCGAGGTAGTCGTCGGCGCCGACGTCGAGGCCGGTGACCCGGTCGCCGACGGCGTCGCGGGCGGTGAGCATGAGCACCGGGACGGTGTCGCCGCGCGAGCGCATCCGGCGGACGGCGGTGAGGCCGTCCATCCGGGGCATCATGATGTCGAGCAGGACGAGGTCGGGCTTGTCGCGTTCGACGGACTCCAGCGCCTCGTAGCCGTCGGTGGCGGTGGTGACCTCGTAGCCCTCGAAGGCGAGGCTGCTTTCCAGGGCGTCCCGGAGGGCGGGTTCGTCGTCGACCACGAGGAGCCGGGCGGACGGCTGTCCGGTCTCGGCGGTGGTGCGGTCGTCGGCGGACGGGGTCATGGGCGGTTGCCCTTTCTCGGTTGTCGGAGGGCCTGCTCGGTGGCCTTGCTCGGGGCCTGCCCGGCGGGCCTGCCCGGTGCGGCCGCCGGGCGGGCCCACCCGGCGCGGCTGCTCGGGGTGCCGGGTCAATTGTCCGGCTCAGACGTTCCGGCCGGCCTGCAGCTGGGGCAGCACCTGCTTGATGTCGTTGACCGGGATGGCGAAGCCGAGGCCGACGCTTCCGGCGCTGCTGCCGCCGGCGGTGGAGCTGGTGCCGGTGGGCGAGTACATCGCCGAGTTGATGCCGATGACCTGCCCGCGCGCGTTGATCAGCGGGCCGCCGGAGTTGCCGGGGTTGAGTGCGGCGTCGGTCTGGAAGGCCTTGTAGGTGGTGGTTTCGCCGCCGTTCTGCGGGGTGCTGCCGCGCAGGCCGGGCAGGTTGGGGAAGCCGAAGCCGCCGTTGCCGCTGGTGCTGCCCTCGTCGACCTGGACGGTGACCTCGCGGTTCTCGGCGCTGATGATGCCGGAGGTGACGGTGCCGGTGAGGCCCTCCGGGTTGCCGATGGCGACGACCGGGTCGCCGACCGCGACGGTGGAGGAGTCGCCGAGGGTGGCGGGGGTGAGGTTCTTCGCCCCGCTCGCGGTGATCACGGCGACGTCCAGGGCCTTGTCGGTGCCGGTGAGGGTGGCCCGGGCGGTGGAGCCGTCCTTGAAGGTGACGGTGATCTGGCCGCCGGAGGCCGCGCCGGACACCACGTGGTAGTTGGTGAGGATCTGGCCGTCCTTGGTGAGGACCACGCCGGTGCCGGTGGAGGTGCCGTCGGCGGTCCGCACGGTGATCTGGACGACGCTGGGCGAGACGGCGGAGGCGACGGCGGCCACGTCGGCGCTGCCGTCCGAGCGGGCGGCGACCGGGCTGGCGATGGTCGCGGTGCGGCCGGCGGAGCCGTGCTCCCCGGCGGCGACCACGCCACCGGTCACCCCGCCGAGGACGGCGGCGACCGCGGCGACGGCGGTGACCAGGGCGACCCGGCCGCGCAGGAGGCCCCGGCGGGCGCGGCGGCCGTGGGAGGCCGGGCCGCCGGGCTCGGGCGGCTCGGGCGGCATGGGGGGCGCGGCGGGCGGTGGAGGAGGCGGCGTGACCGGGGGCGTCCCGGCGCCCGGGTACCCGGTGCTGCTGTCGAGGACCGTGCCCGGGATGACCTGGCCGTCGCTCGGGTGGTGCGGGTACCGGGCGGCGTCGTACCCCTCGTACGGCCCGGCGTACTGGTCGTCGTACTGCCCGGCGTACTGGTTCGGCTCGCCGTACTGTCCGCCGTACTGGTTCTGCTCGCCGTACCCGTGGTGCCGGCCGTGACGCTGCTGATCGCTCATGCCGACCAACGTCCGCCCGCCGGATGAGAATCCGATGAGAGTGGGCTCAGAAGGCTCCGAGAAGCCCGTTGACTTCTCATAAAGCCTGGTCAGGCCTTGGGCGACGCCCCGTCCGGGTGGCAGCCGCAGGAACGCCGGATGACCAGGCGCGACGGGAACTTGCGGACGCGTTCGGTGTCCGAGCCGGGCACCATCAGCGAGTCGTCCAGCACCAGGTCCACCGCGGCGCGGGCCATCGCGTCCCGGTCGGAGGCGACGGTGGTCAGCGGCGGGTCGGCGAGGGCGGCCTCGGGGACGTCGTCGAAGCCGGCCACCGCGAGGTCCTCCGGGACCCGCAGGCCGAGCTCGCGGGCGGCCCGCAGCACGCCGATCGCCTGGTCGTCGGTGGAGCAGAAGATCGCCGAGGGCCGCTGCTCCGAGCGCAGCACGCCGAGGGCGATGTCGTAGGCGCCGTAGCGGTGGAACGGCGCGTCGATCAGGTACGGCTCGGTGGGCAGGCCGTGCGCGTCCATCGCGCGCTGCCAGCCCTCGACGTGGTCGATGACCGGGTCGCCGGGCGCGGGGGAGTCGACCGGGCCGCCGAAGCAGGCCACGTACGGGTGCCCGTGCTCCTCCAGCAGGTGGCGGACGACGGCCTCGGCGCCGCCCACGTCGTCGGTGACCACCGCGACGTCGTCGATCGCCTCGGGACGGCGGTGCAGCAGCACCACCTTCGCCCCCTCCATCGCGGCGAACTCCTCGGCGGCCCGCTGCGAGGGGCCCTGGCTGACCAGGATCAGGCCGGAGACCCGCATGCCGAGGAAGGCGCGGACGTAGTGCACCTCGCGGTCGTCCACGTAGTCGGAGTTGCCGATCAGCACGAGCTTGCCGCGTTCGGAGGCGGCCCGTTCCACGGCGTGCGCCATCTCGGCGAAGAACGGCTGGCGGGCGTCGGGGACGACCATGCCGATCAGGTTGGTGCGGCGGGAGGCCATCGCCTGGGCGACGCTGTTCGGCCGGTAGCCGAGCTGCTCGATCGCCGCGAGCACCTTCTCCTTGGTGGCGGGCGCGACCGGGCGCGGCCCGTTGTTGATGACGTAGCTGACGACCGCGGTCGAGGTCCCAGCCAGTCGGGCTACATCGTCGCGCGTCACTTTGGCCACGGGGGGAGTCTACGCGGGTGGCGTCCGCCGGGGCAGTGGGAGCTCGGCGGACGGGCGCAATGCCCGGGACACCTCGGGCCGAATGCGGACAGGCCGGGCGGGCGTACCCGCCCGGCCGCCGGTCAGGCCTCCGCCGGGGCGGAGGAGCGCTGGGCGATCTCCGGCCGCTCGCCCTTGTCCGGCTTCTCCGGGACGACGAAGCGGTAGCCCACGTTGCGCACGGTGCCGATCAGCCCCTCGTGCTCGACGCCGAGCTTGGCGCGCAGTCGCCGGACGTGGACGTCGACCGTCCGGGTGCCGCCGAAGTAGTCGTAGCCCCAGACCTCCTGCAGCAGCTGCGCCCGGGTGAAGACCCGGCCGGGGTGCTGGGCGAGGTACTTGAGCAGCTCGAACTCCTTGAAGGTGAGGTCGAGCACCCGGCCCTTGAGCTTGGCGGAGTAGGTGGCCTCGTCGACCGAGAGGTCGCCGTTGCGGATCTCCATCGGGCTGTCGTCGGTGGTCACCTGGAGCCGGCCGAGGGCGAGCCGCAGCCGGGCCTCGACCTCGGCGGGGCCGGCGGTGTCCAGCAGCACGTCGTCCACGCCCCATTCGGCGGTGACGGCGGCCAGGCCGCCCTCGGTGACCACCAGGATCAGCGGGCAGCCGGTGCCGGTGGAGCGCAGCAGCTGGCAGAGGCTGCGGATCTGCGGCAGGTCGCGCCGGCCGTCGACCAGGATGACGTCGGCGCTGGGGGTGTCGACCAGGGCGGAGCCCTCGGCGGGGGCCACCCGGACGTTGTGCAGCAGCAGGCCGAGGGCGGGCAGCACCTCCGCTGAGGGCTGCAGTGCGTTGGTGAGGAGGAGCAGAGAACTCATACCCGGTTAGTCCCCTTTCCGGGTCGTCGCGGTCGCGTTGCGGCTGCCGCCACAGCCGGATGGCGCTCGTGCAGGGAGGTGTCGCGCCGGCGCGTCCCCGGAAGGGCGGCGGCGGGCGACGTGAGGGGGGAAGGACGCCGGGCGCGCACCGGAGGACTCGCCGGCGTGCACGGCGCGACGGCTCGCCCGCCGGGGGTCCCGCAACCCCTGGCGCACCGTTCCTGCCCTGCTCATCCCGCGAACCTTCCGGTCTGTCCGGAACCGGGCGGCGGCCCGGCGCCGGGGTTCCGAACACCCCGGCCGGGCCCGGGCACGTCGTTGTGCCGCGAATGGCGGGGCGGTCCCTGCGGCGCGCCGGGGGTGGACCGACGAATCGCAAGGACGTCCGTACTGGCGTCCTGAAAGCACAAAAGGATCCGGGGGCGACTCTGCCCGGATCCCTCAGGGGACGAGAATAGCCGACCGTCCCCCGCACCGGGAGGGCTCGCAGGCCGGGGTTCGGCCGATCCGGGCGGATCCGGGGTGAGCCTGGCCACAGCTCCGTCAGGCCGCCGGCCGGGGCGATTGCCGGTCACGGCGACGGACACGCCATCATGGGACGCACATCGGCGGCACCGCGCGGGTCCACCTTTCGGGTGGTGGGCGGCCGCTCCGGTGGCGACCCGACCGGGGTACCGGGCCCGGGCGAGGACGACGAGAAGGGGTTGCCATGAGTGCGACCACGGAACCGGCGGGCGCCGCCCCGGTGAGCGGGACGATCCGCTACTGGGCGGCGGCGAAGTCGGAGGCCGGGCTGGCCGAGGAGCCGTACCGGGCGGCGACCCTGGCGGAGGCGCTGGCCGCGGCCAAGGAGCGGCACGCCGGCCGGCCGAAGCTCGTCCGGCTGCTCGGGCACTGCTCGTACCTGGTGGACGGCTCGCCGGTCGGCGGCCGTGACCACGCGACCGTGGCCCTCACCGAGGGCGGGACGGTCGAGGTGCTCCCGCCGTTCGCGGGAGGGTGAGCGGCGTGACGGATCCGAACCACGTGAACGGCGGCCCGGACGGCTGGCCGCAGCAGGCGCAGCCCCCGCACCCGTACGACCCGCAGCACCCCTACGCGCAGCAGCAGGCGTACGCGCCGGAGCCGTATGCGCAGCAGGGGCACGCGGCGCAGCCGTACGCCCCCGGCCAGGGCCACGCGCCCGGGCCCGGCCAGTACGCCCAGCCGCAGCAGTACCCCCAGCAGCAGCCTTACGCCCAGCCGCAGCACGCCCAGCAGCAGTACGCCCCGCAGTCCCCGTACGCGCAGCAGCCCCCGTACGGCGCGCCGGTCGCGGACGACGGGGCGACGACGCTGCTGCCGCCCGTGCCCGCGGTGGACGATGCGGCGGCGGCCACCACGCTGCTGCCGCCCGTCCCGGCGATGGACGACGCCGCGGCCACCACGCTGCTGCCGCCGGTGGTCGTGTCGGGTGCGGTGCCCGCCGCCGGCCCCGGCACCTTCCCGGCGCCCGCTCCCGCGCAGGCCCCGGCGCCCGCTCCCGGCCCGGTCCTCGACCAGCCGACCATGACGCTCAAGCGCCCGGCCGCGCCCGCCGCGCCGTACGCCGCGGTCCCAGCGCAGCCCGCGCCGTCCGGCATGCCGGGCATGCCGGGCATGCCGGGCACGCCCGGCCCCGCGGCGGCCGCGCCCGCCGGACCGCCCGTGCGGACGCCCCGGACCGGCTCGCCGATCATCGACCCGGGCCTGCAGCCCGCCCTGATCACCGCCGGCGCGGCCGCGCTGCTGGCCGGCGGCGCGGCACTCGGGCAGGTCGCGCTGGCCCTGGTGGTCGTGCTGCTCCAGGGCCTGACCGCGGCCGGCTGGTTCCGGCTGAACGGCATGTGGCCGGCCCGCCAGGGCATCGCGCTGGCGGCGCTGGCCGGGTTCACGGCCGATGCGGCGGTGCTGCTGGCCGACGCCGACAGCGGTGCGGCCGCGGTGATCGGCACGCTGGGCGGCTTCTTCCTGCTCGTCCTGGTGCTCCAGACGTTCCGGCCCTCGGACCCGAAGGAGCGGTTCTACGCGCTGACCGTGCTCGGCTCGGCGACGGTGATGACGGTGCTCTGCACCGCGCTGCTGCTGGCCGACTGGGTGCCGGCGGCGGTCGGCGCGGTCGCGCTGGCCACGGTGCTGGCCGCCGCGCCGCTGCCCGGGCCGAAGCAGCTGCGCCCGGTGCTCGGCCTGGCCGCGGCCGTGGTGTTCGGCCTGGTGGTGGGCGCTCCGCTCGCGCTGGGCGCGCTCGCGGGCCTCGGTGCACTGGTCGGCCGCCGGGTGGCGGCGTACGACTTCCCGTCCCGCTTCGTGCACATGACGGCGGGCGTGGCGCTGCCGCTGGCGGTGGCCTCGCCGCTGGTCTGGATCGCCACCCGGCTGCTGGCCGGCTGACCTCCGGCACCGCCACTGCGACGTCCCGCCCCGGAACCAAGCTCCGGGGCGGGACGTCGTACCGTTCTGCGGGCGGCCGTCCCGGACCGGGACGACCCCGGCGGGCACGACCGGCGCGACCGGCGCGACCATCACGACCGGTACAACGGACACGACTGGTGCAACGGACACGACCGGTGCACCGGACACGACCAGCACGGCGGACCACGACCAGTACGACCAGCAGGACGACAGCGACAGGCGACGACGGGGGAGAGCGATGCGCGGTTGGCTGAAGGCGACGATCGGCCTCACGGTGCTCTGCGGGCTGCTCGTGGGCGCCGACCGGATCGCGGTCGGGGTGGCCGAGGACGAGGCCGCCGAGCAGATGGTGAAGAGCGGCCGGATGAGCCAGCGCCCCGACGTGACGATCGAGGGCTTCCCGTTCCTCACCCAGGTGCTCTCGATGAAGCTGGACGACGTCCGGATCTCGGCGGACGGGCTGACCGTGGGCGACGGCAACCGCCAGGTGGCGCTGCACTCCTTCAAGGCCAAGCTGTCCGGGGTCGAGGTGAGCGACAGCATGAAGAGCGCCACCGTGGACAACGGCACCGGCACCGGCCTGATCACGTACGCGGACCTGGCCCAGCTGCTGCCGCCGGCCGCCCAGCTGGCGCCGAGCGCGGGCAAGCTGCCGATGGTCGGCCCCAACACCCGGCTGAGCCTCTCCTACGGCGGCCCGGGCAAGATCAAGGCCTCGCTGGGCCCGCTCCCGATCGGGGAGGGGTCGGTGCACAGCCAGGGCAACACCGTCACGGCGGACGGCTTCAAGCTCAGCGGCATGGCCGGGATGCTGGCCGGCCTGGCCAACCAGCAGGTGGACCCGGTGAGCTTCACCCTCGCGGCGATGCCGGCCGGGCTCAAGCTCGCGTCGGTGGCGCCGCAGGAGGAGGGCCTCCAGCTGACCTTCGACGGCAAGGACGTCAAGGTCATCGGCTGACCGGCGGCCCTCCCGGCCCGCCTCCCACCCGCCTCCCGCCGACCTCCGCGCGGCCTCCCGCCGTCCCTCGCGCCGCCCCTCCCACCGTTCCGATCCGCGAGACGCGCTGTCCAGCACCGGCCGCGGAGCGGTGTCGTTCCCACCCCCGTGCGAGGCCCCGGGCGGCCCCTGGCCGGTTCCGGCCGCCCGGGGAATCGTCAAATCTCACGATGCGACTGATCTGGTCTCACCATTCGATACGCTGATGACAGCGGGCCTTCGGAGTCCCTAGCATCGTCGGCATGAAGCGACAGACGGACCTCACGAAGCGGCGGGCGGTAGACCTGTGCCGCGTGGCCGCCTGTCTGTGTCGAATGCGCTGACTCGGCATCCTGGCAGGGCAGTTGAGCCCGCCGCCGATTCCCCTGGCGACCTGGCCCGATCACATCGGGCCGACCGTCGCCGGTGCCACTGCAAGCCTCGCCCGGCCGTACCGCACACCCCTTCTCGTCCCAGTATTCGGACGGAAATTCGGACCGACCGCCGGGCGACCCGCAGCATCCGCAGCATCCTCCCCCAGCCTCCGGCCGGGGGACCCGCAGAGCAGCAGCACCTTCCGCCAACCGCCCCCGGATGGAGAACATCACCATGAGCCGCAGCGACGTCCTGGTCGACGCCGACTGGGTCCAGGCCCGCCTGGACGACCCGAAGGTCGTCATCGTCGAGGTCGACGAGGACACCTCCGCCTACGAGAAGAACCACATCCGCAACGCCGTCCGGATCGACTGGAAGAAGGACCTCCAGGACCCGGTCCGCCGCGACTTCATCGACCAGGCCGGCTTCGAGGCGCTGCTCAGCGCCAAGGGCATCGCCAACGACGACACCGTCGTCCTCTACGGCGGCAACAACAACTGGTTCGCCTCGTACGCCTACTGGTACTTCAAGCTGTACGGCCACGGCGACGTCCGCCTGCTCGACGGCGGCCGCAAGAAGTGGGAGCTGGACTCCCGCGACCTGGTCTCCGAGGTGCCGGCCCGGGCCGCGACCGAGTACAAGGCGCAGGCCGCCGACTCCTCGATCCGCGCCTTCCGCGACGACGTGATCGCCGCCATCGGCAACCTGAACCTGGTCGACGTGCGTTCGCCCGACGAGTTCTCCGGCAAGCTGCTCGCCCCGGCCCACCTCCCGCAGGAGCAGTCGCAGCGCCCCGGCCACGTGCCGAGCGCCCGCAACATCCCGTGGGCCAAGAACGCCAACGACGACGGCACCTTCAAGAGCGACGACGAGCTGAAGGCGCTGTACGAGGCCGAGGGCATCGACCTGGCGAAGGACACCATCGCGTACTGCCGGATCGGCGAGCGCTCCGCGCTCACCTGGTTCGTGCTGCACGAGCTGCTCGGCCAGGAGAACGTCAAGAACTACGACGGTTCGTGGACCGAGTACGGCAGCCTCGTCGGCGTGCCGATCGAGCTCGGCAACTGAGCCACCGGCTCGACCCGTAAGTCAGAAGGGAAGACAAGACATGTGCGGTGCGAAGGCCGGCGGCCCGGACCTGGCAGGAGTTGACGTGGCGAACGAGACGATCATCCAGGGTTCCGTGACCCGAGACGGCGAGCCGGTCAACGGCTACGTCCGGCTGCTCGACGAGGGCGGCGAGTTCACGGCCGAGGTGCCCACCTCGGCGACCGGCCAGTTCCGGTTCTTCGCCCGCCCGGGCAAGTGGACCCTGCGCGCGCTGGTGCCGGGCCAGACCGTGGACCGCCAGGTGGTCGCCTCCCAGGGCAACCTGACCGAGGTCGCGATCGCCGTCTGATCCACGCGGTGACCCGCCCCGAGGGCCCCTGCCGAGCAGGGGCCCTCGGGCATACCGTGGAACCGTGCAGGCACGCCGGCGACACCGCTACTACTTCGCCATGATGGCCGTCTGCCTCGGGCTGTTCGTGCTGGCCTGGGGTGTGGTGCGGTTCTGGTCCGTCCCGGCCGCGATCGGCATGTGCCTGGTCGCGATGGTCATCCCCCCGGCCGCCGCGGTGTTCGCCAACCGGCGTGACCCGGAGGACGACTGGTGGAACGACCCGCGCTGGGACGACCCGAAGTGGGACGACCCCGGCCACGACCGGGACCGCCCCGACCACGAACACGACCGGTGACGCGCGACCGGTGAGCCCCGCCGGCCAGGTGACGCGACCGGTGGCGCGCGACCGGCGACCGCCGTCAGTAGACGAGCGCCTGCACGCCGTCGGCCGTGATCTCGCTGACGAAGACCTGCGCGCCCGCGATCCGGACACCCTCGACGGTGTCCTGCTGCTCGATCCCGCGCCGCGCCGCGCACTGGGTGCAGAGCGTGACGGTTCCGGCGGCCAGGACCGACTCCAGCAGGTCCGGCAGCGGCGCCGCGTGCGGAAGCTCGAACTCCGCGGCCCGCCCGGGCAGGGCGAACCAGGAGGACTCCCCGGTCAGCCAGAGCGAGACCTCGATCCCGCTGGCGACGGCGACCGCGGCCACCGTGAAGGCCTGCGAGCAGCGCTCCGGCGCGTCCGCCCCGGCGGTGACCTTGATGACGAGCTTCTTCGACGACATGACGTCACCCTAAGTCCCGCCGGAATCGCGACGTGGTGGGGCTCACCGAGACCCGTAGGCACCCGGCGGATAGAGTGAGCGCCAGCAAAATCCACCACACTGTCGCCGCCCTGGGAGCCCCCCGTGTCCGGTCTGGAAATGTTCTTCGACGGTCTGCTGGCCCTCATGGCCGTGCTGATCACCTGGTTCGCCATCTTCTCGGTGATGAAGCTGTACCAGGGCCAGCGCTGAGCGGTTGCCGTACGGTTGAAGCAGTCCCACACCGACGACAGCGACCAGGAACATGATCGAGATCCCCTCTGACCTCCACAGGGACGTCGTCCCGCTCGCCTTCCTCCTCGGTACCTGGGAGGGCGCGGGCGTCTACGACTTCCCCGGCACGGAGAAGTGCAACTTCGGCCAGGAGATCGTCATCCGGCACGACGGCCGGCCCTTCCTGGAGTTCCGCTCCCGCACCTGGGTGCTGGACAACGAGGGCGAGAAGGTCCGCCCGCTGGAGAACGAGCACGCGTTCTGGCGGATCACCAGCAACCACGACGGCGCCAGCGGTGCCCGCGGGATCGAGATCTCCTCCGTCCGTGACGACGGCACCGTGGAGATCTGGTACGGCGAGCTGGCCGACGGCAAGCCGCAGATCGACGTCTCCACGGACGCCGTGGCCCGGATCGAGGGCTCGCCGGAGTACTCGGGCGGCAAGCGCCTCTACGGCTTCGTCAACGAGGAGCTGCTCTGGGTCGGCGAGAAGGCCGCCCCGAACGTCCCGCTGCGCCCGTACATGTCGGCGCAGCTGAAGAAGGTGCTCAGCCCGGCGCAGCTGGTCAAGGACATCAACGACCTGCCGGACGACGGCATCGCGTTCTTCCGCTGAGCCCGGCACCGCCGAGCCCGCACCGCCGGGCCCGGCACCGCTGAGCACACTGCGCACCACCCGAGGTAGGGACCGGCCGCCCGGCCGGTCCCTACACTTGCCTCAGGACCCCGACCTTGACCTTGGCAGGGACAACACCGTGGCGGACACCGACAGCACCGGCCTCCGGCTCTCCGGCGACTGGAAGGCCGACCTGCGCGAGCGCGGCTACCGGCTCACGCCGCAGCGCCAGCTCGTCCTGGAGGCGGTCGACGTGCTCGGCCACGCGACCCCGGACGAGATCCTCGGCCACGTCCGGCAGACCGCCAGCGGCATCAACATCTCCACCGTCTACCGGACCCTGGAGCTGCTGGAGGAGCTCGGCCTGGTGTCGCACGCGCACCTCGGCCACGGCGCCCCGACGTACCACGTGGCGGGCCGGCACCAGCACCTGCACCTGGTCTGCCGGGACTGCGAGGCGGTCACCGAGACCGGGACGGAGATCGCCCGGCCGCTGATCGAGAGCCTGCGCGAGCAGCACGGCTTCGACACCGACCTGGAGCACTTCGCCATTTTCGGCCGCTGCGCCGACTGCACCGCCAAGCGTGCGGAGGGCCGGTCGTAAGCTGGCCGGTATGAAGAGCCCGCTGCTTGCGCTGCCCGGTGCCGTCCCCGCCGAGGGAACCGACGAGGGCGTGGCCGCCCACTACGGCGACATCTTCCGTGAGCAACGGAACCTCGCCGGGGGCACCGGCTTCGTGGACCTCTCGCACCGCGGCGTGATCACCGTGACCGGCGAGGACCGGCTGGCCTGGCTGCACCTGCTGATCACCCAGCACGTCAGTGCGCTGCCGCCGCAGCAGGCCACCGAGGCGCTGGTGCTCTCCCCGCACGGGCACGTCGAGCACGCGCTCTACCTGGTCGACGACGGCACCACCACCTGGGCGCACGTCGAACCGGGCACCGGGCAGGCGCTGGTCGGCTACCTGGAGAGCATGAAGTTCTTCTACCGGGTCGAGGTCGCGGACGCGACCGACGACTACGCGGTGGTGCACCTGCCGGCCGGCTCCACCGCCGCGGTGGACGGCGCCGCGGCGGTGCGCGAGCTGCCGTACGGGCGGGACCTCTTCCTGCCGCGCGCCGAGCTGGCGACGCTGACCGCGGACTACGGTCCGGCCGCCGGGATCTGGGCCTACGAGGCGCTGCGGATCGAGGCGCACCGGCCCCGGCTGGGCTTCGAGACCGACCACCGGACCATCCCGCACGAGGTGGACTGGCTCTCCACCGCCGTCCACCTGCAGAAGGGCTGCTACCGCGGGCAGGAGACGGTCGCCCGGGTGCACAACCTGGGCCGGCCGCCGCGCCGCCTGGTCTTCCTGCACCTGGACGGCACCGAGGAGGTGCTGCCCCCGCACGGGACGGAGGTGCGGCTCGCCTCGGACCCGGACGGCCGGTCGCTGGGCGTCGTCACGTCCTCGGCGCGCCACCACGAGCTGGGGCCGATCGCGCTGGCCGTGGTCAAGCGGAACGTCCCGGTGGACGCGGTGCTGCTGGCCGGCACGGTGCCGGGGACGCAGGACGTGATCGTCCCTCAGTAGCGGCCGGACGCCTACCCGCAGGCCGGGCCTCGACCTGCGGGTCAGACCTCGACCAGCACCGTGAACGGGCCGTCGTTCACCAGCGCCACCTGCATGTCGGCGCCGAACCGGCCGGTCTCGACCTTGGCGCCGAGCGCGCGCAGCTGGGCGACCACCTCGTCCACCAGCGGCTCGGCGACCGGGCCGGGGGCGGCGGCGTTCCAGGTGGGGCGGCGGCCCTTGCGGGCGTCGCCGTAGAGCGTGAACTGACTGATCACCAGCAGCGGCGCGGCCAGGTCGGAGCAGGACTGCTCGACGCCGTCCGCGTCGGGCGGCAGCAGCCGCAGGGTCCAGAGCTTGCGGGCCAGCTGCGCCGCCTTGGCGGGGGTGTCGTCGTGCGTGACGCCGACCAGGACGCAGAGCCCGGGCCCCTCGATCGCGCCGACGGTCTCTCCGGCCACCGTCACCCTGGCCTCGGCCACTCGCTGCACCACTGCTCGCATGCGGCCATTGTGCCGGAGCGGCCGGGCGCGGCCCGCACTCCCCTTGGGGGCGCTCACCGGCCTGGCGCGCGCCGGGTAGCGCGCGCTTGCGCACCACTGGGCGCCGTTCTTCCTGCGGAAAGCCCCGGTCATATCAGCCACCCCCGTTCGCCAGGGGGCCGTTCGGGTGCACGAGCGGTGCGGCGGCGGCGGACGGGGTGGCACGCTGGGGGACCGTACAAGGGGTCCGGGGCGCCGAGTCCGCCGCGCCGGGCCCGGTTCGGCCTGTCGATCGAGTCGACAGGTCAGGCGTTCTGGCGGTGTCGTCCCTCCGGGTGGCGCCGCCCGGGGGCGGGAACCTTCGGGGGCGTCCCGGCGTGCCATCGGACGGGTGCGCGCGACGGTCCGCCCCGGGGGAGGGCCGGACCGGCGGCAGGCGACGGGGTGCCGCGAGCGGGCGGGATTCGGACGACGGCAGGTGGTTGGTGGATGGACGCGAGCAGCGCGGCACAGGACCGGTCGGGACGGGCACCCGGGGGCACGGGTGCGGCGGGGGGAGCCGACGGACCGGCGGGCGGGCCCGATCTGGGGCGGCTGGGTCTGGAGCAGCTGCGGACCCTGCGCCGCGAGACCCTGGAGCAGGAGGCCGACCTCTCGTACCTGCGGCGGCTGCTGCACGGGCGGATGGACATCCTCCGCGCCGAGCTCGACCGCCGGCCGGGTACCGCGGTCCGCACGGCGGCGGGGGGCGACGGCCCGGTGGGCGGCGCCCTGCTGGACCGGCTGCCGGCCATCCTCACCGACGCGCCGTCCACGGTGCGGCGCTCCGCCCGGCACGTCACGCTGGGGCCGCCGCGCGGCCGGGAGTCCCGGCTGGAGGCGGACGAGCTGATGGGTGACGTCCAGCTGGCGGACCTGGCCGCGCACCCGGAGGAGGAGCTGCTGGCCGCGCTGGACCGGCTGCGGGCGCACGAGCGCGAGGTGTCCGGCCGCCGGCAGCGGCTGCTGCGGACGGCGGACGGCTGCAGCGCCGAAATCACCCGCAGGTACCGTGATGGGGAAGCACGGGTCGACGACCTGCTCGCGGGCGGCCCGATCTGACCGGGCGGAACGCCCCGGGGGCGGGCGCCGGGGCCCGGCTCGCCCCCGGCCCACCCTCACCCCGGAAGGCTTCCCGCCATGTCCCACTCCGCCGCCCTGCCCGTCCTCGCGGAGGTCATACGCTCGGGCTTCACCGAGGGCCGGCACCACGGTTCGCTGGTGCTGCTCGCCGCCGACGGCTCGGTCGAGTTCGCGCTGGGCACCCCTGACGCACCGGTGTTCCCGCGGTCGTGCGCCAAGCCGTTCCAGGCCGTGGCCACGCTGCGGGCGGGGCTGGCGATCGGGGGCGAGCTGCTGGCGCTGGCGGCGTCCAGCCACTCCGCGGAAACGTTTCACCGCGACGGCGTGCGGCGGATCCTGGCCGGTGCCGGGCTGGACGAGTCCGCCCTGCAGACCCCGGCCGACCTGCCGCTGGACGAGACCGAGGCCGAGCTCCACCTGAAGTCCGGCGGCGAGCGCGCGCCGATCATGATGGACTGCTCCGGCAAGCACGCCGGCTGGCTGGCCGCGTGCGTCGCCAACGGCTGGCCGACCGGGAGCTACCTCGACCCGGCCCACCCCGTCCAGCAGCTGGCCCGTGAGGCCCTCCAGGAGGCCACCGGCGAGCCGGTGGGGCACGCCGGGGTGGACGGCTGCGGCGCCCCGCTGCTGGCCGTCAGCCTGACCGGCCTGGCCCGCGGCTACCGCGCGCTGGTGCTGGCGGGGGAGGACACCCCGCAGCGGCGGGTGGCCGACGCGATGCGCGCCCACCCCGAGTACGTGGCCGGCACCCGCCGGGCCGACACCTGGCTGATGCGGGCGGTGCCGGGCGCGCTGTCCAAGATGGGTGCCGAGGCGGTGCAGGTGGTGGCGCTGCCGGACGGCCGGGCGCTCGCCTTCAAGATCGACGACGGGGCCGAGCGGGCCCGCGGCCCGGTCCTGGCGGCCGCGCTGCGCCGCCTCGGGGTGGCGGCGGCGGACGGCACCGTGGAGCGGATCGGCGCCTCGCCGCTGCTCGGCGGCGGCGTCCCGGTCGGCGAGGTCCGCGCCGCGTTCTGAGCCTCCCCGGCCGCGCCCCTGGCGTGCGGACCGCCCGGACGCGGTGCACGGTGGACCGGGGGCCGTCGCACAGCTGAGGGAGTCCGTCATGAGCGAGCACGTGTACCGGGTGACCGAGATCGTCGGTTCCTCGACCGAGTCGGTCGACGCGGCGATCCGCAACGGGGTCGAGCGGGCGGCCCGGACGCTGCGCAACCTCGACTGGTTCGAGGTGACGCAGGTCAGGGGCCACCTCGCGGACGGCCGGATCCAGCACTTCCAGGTCGGCCTGAAGATCGGCTTCCGGCTGGACGACCAGGACTGAGCCGGCCGGGACCGGGCCGACCGGGACCGGGCCGGGCCAGGGGCCAGGGCCCGGACACGGCGAAGGCCGGGGTCCGCGGACGATTCCGCGGACCCCGGCCTCCGACTGCCTCGACCTACCTCGAACTGCCCTGGGCGAACGAGATCGGCACGACGGCTCAGTGACCGCCCTGCTCCGCCAGGCGCTTGATCGACGCGGTCACCTCGGCCTCGGCCTCGGCGCGGCCGACCCAGTTGGCACCCTCGACCGACTTGCCCGGCTCCAGGTCCTTGTAGACCTCGAAGAAGTGCTGGATCTCCAGGCGGTCGAACTCCGACACGTGGTGGATGTCCCGCAGGTGCTCCCAGCGCGGGTCGGTCGCCGGGACGCAGAGCAGCTTGTCGTCGCCGCCGGCCTCGTCCGTCATCTGGAACATGCCGATGGCACGGCACTTGATGAGGCAGCCGGGGAACGTGGGCTCGTCCAGGATGACCAGCGCGTCCAGCGGGTCGCCGTCCTCGCCGAGCGTGCCCTCGACGTAGCCGTAGTCGGCCGGGTAGCGGGTCGAGGTGAAGAGCATCCGGTCGAGCCGCAGACGGCCGGTCTCGTGGTCGACCTCGTACTTGTTACGAGAGCCCTTCGGGATTTCGATAAGGACGTCGAACTCCAACGGTTCCTCCAAGGTAGGGACTGACAGAATCCAAGTGTCTCCTACGGGAGTGAGTGCTCAGGAAAGGGGCCGGTCGGTGGGCGCAGGGGTCGGGGCGGGGAACCGTCGCAGGGGGACGGCGGCTGGACTGTTCGGGGCGGTACTACTCGTCGCCGGCACGGTCCTCGGCTCGGGCACCGGCGCGTACGCGCAGCCGTCCCCGGCGCCCGGCGGGCACACCGCCCCCGGCCAGGGCGAGAACGAGGACCAGGGCGGCAAGCACGGCGACAACGGGAACGGGAACGGCAACGGGAACGGCAAGGGCAAGGGGCGCTCCGGTGCGACCGGGACGCCCCGCCCCGGCGGCACCGGCGCCACCGGCGGGCCGGCCGCCGGCACGAGCCCCGGCACCGCCGCCCCCGGCGCACCGGCCGGGGCCCGCCCGGCCCCCGCCG